>JAEZLJ010000074.1 GCA_023415275.1 Bacteroidota bacterium | reverse complement strand
TTTAGCTACCACCAAACCATGTCCACCGCTTTCATAAACAACGATGCCACCCAAAGCTGCTAACCGGGCCACCTCCGCGTTTTGTTGATCTTCGATCCTTTGGGCATCCGCTGCCTTTTTTATCGCTTCTTCTTTCAGCTTGCCGATGCGGAGTTTGGTTTTCATTACCTCCACCGTTTTCTCCTCATTAAAGCTGCCCGCATCCGGCGCTTTCTCAAAAGCGGCAATGGTAGCGAGCGCCTTGTCATAATAAGCCGCATCGGTTTTCGCAAGTTCCATCTCAGTCATCAATTCCAGGTAAAGCATCTTACTATTTGGCTTTCCTAATTTGGACTTACATTGTTCCAAATAGGTAAGTGTGCCTTTCCAGTCACCGGAATTAAAGGCCTCTTCTGCCAACAAATAAGCGGCTTTTGCTTCTGCAGATGCAGATTGTGCCTGGACGCTATGCAAGATCAGGACAAAGGAAAGAAGACAGAGTAGTTGTTTCATATACAGATAGCTTGACATTATTATTGTGGATAAACGCTAAGGCGAATTAAAGCCCCATCCGCGTATTGATCATACGAGAACCAAAGCTCACCTTTGTTGCCGGTGGCAGGCTGTTTTATGATGGTGGTAGTAGTTTCCGGTAAGGAGGTTTGCCTGGTTGGTGCTTTTTGTTCTACCCATTCTTTACCGAGTTCGGAAGGATAGAGATCGAGAAAGGATTGATAGATTTTTTTAGCTATGACTGTATCGGCTGTTTTTGACAAAATGATATAAGAATAGAAGAAACATTCCGCCTTACTGTTAAAGCGTGCCTCGAAGGAACCTGCCGGCGGATACCCCGTATAGTTAACTATCCTATCGTATATAGTAGTGTATTTTGTTGATTCCCTGGATTTTTTTAGTTGTGCAGCAAATGGCGAGGCTAAAAACCCGCCCATAGTGCGGCATTCATTAACTCCAAAAATCTTCATCAGGCTGTCGCTTACCTGTAAGGGCCTTTGTTTGAGCCATTCTGCCCGTGCCTGTGCTGCCTGTGCTTGCTTTTCATCCCAAAGCTCTTTTGTTTTAGGGAATGCATCGAGGGATTCCGAAAACTCGTACACCTGGCGGAACTTTTCTTCGATCCCCTGCATTTCACTATATTGCCTGATGTAATATGCCGCATCTTTACGTATTTCTGCCAAAAATTCCCAATCAAACTTTCCGCTTGCAATAATGCCTTTTGCTGCCATCAGCCGCAGGTATAAGATCTTTGGATTGGTGCTACCCAACAGTTTTTGTGCTTCATCCAATTTTACGATTGTAGTAGCATAATCATCTTTTGCAAAGGCTTCTTCTGCCTGTTCGTATTTGATCTTGGCAATGGCGTTTTGGGAATGGGCAGAAAAATGACCAGCTATAAGTAAGGTCATTATCCAAAAGAGTTTATTCATGGTTTTCAATTGATCAGTTAGAGAAAGTTGGCTTCCGCTGCGGCAGCAGAAGATTGTGCTTTGAGCGTGCCAAAAAAGATGAGAAAGAAAGCAAAAAGTATTGTTTTTTTCATCAGGGTATTAATTGAATCAAAAAGAACGTACGGGGCGAACATTGTATAGCTCTTTTGCAGCCTTTTTATTGAGTACTGATGTAATTATTTGAGTGTCGGCATCCACATAAACCCCTCCCATTAAGGTAAAGTCAGCTGGGCGTGAATTAGAACCTATCAGTTGATTATTAACTGTAATCATTTGAAGCAACTCCGCATTTGTAGGCAATCTCCAATCATCGTGGCCATTCAACACTAAGTCCTCGCAGGCTTTGATAGCATCCGCCTTATTCATTTTACCAAGATCCTGGTTAGCCATTATCAAATTATGCCCATCCTTTTCCATTACAATGGTTCCTCCCAGGCTTTTCATCCATTTAGCCCTTTCCTCCGAGGCCAGCTTGTCTTTAGCAGCCTGTTCCTGCATACGGGTAAGGCGAATTTTGGTTTTCATCACCTCCAAAACCTTGTCTTCATTAAAATTTTTCAGGTCTGGTGCTTTTTCAAATGCAGCAATGGTTTTCAGCACCGCATCATTATAGGTTGAATCCGCCTTGGCCAATTCCATTTCAGCCATCATTTGCAGGTAAAGTATTTTACTATTGGGCGTACCTATTTTCTTCTTGCATTCATCAAGGTAGCCTAACGTTCCTTTCCAGTCGTTTGCAGTAAAAGCTTCTTCTGCAAGCAGGTAGGCGGCCTTAGCCTCGGTAGCTGTTGTTTGGCTAAAGGAAACAAATGAAGAGAATAAATAAATGGTAAATAGTAGCAGAGTTTTCATGAAAGGATTATTTAGAGTGTATTATTTAAAATTGTGATTAGTTGTTCCAGAAGTCATCTTTCTTCACCTGCTTTTTTTCTTTGGAAGTAGAATCACGGTTTATTTTGCTGCCGTTCTCCCAAAAATCGGTGCTTCCTGTTTTGGGGCCACCACTGCTGGTTTTTCCCTTATAGGCAAAGACAGTTATGCTTCCACCTGTTTTTACAAAGATGTCAATCATGCCATTCCGCATTGATTCTGCTTCGGCTTTATCTAAATAATAACCATGGATGGTCTCCGCATAAGGCGTGAGTTTGGAAAGATCATTGACAATAGCATTTTTAAAAGGCCAGGTACCATCGCTATAACGGTCGATAGCAAATACATTGGAGATGTAGAGGGTTGTTTGCTTGCTGCCTAACTGTGCAGGGTTGTAGCCATAAGCAAAATAATAAATCGTATTCGCCTGTACTTTGGTTGATGATAAGGGAAGGCCACCCTCTTTAAAGCGTTTAAAAAGGTCGGTGCGGATACCCGTTAACATTTTTGCCTCCTCTGCCTTAAAGCGGGCAAGCGCTGCTTCTTTTTCTGCCTTCAACCGTGCCTGCGCTTGCTTTTTTTCTTTGGCCTCCTTTGCACTGTTAATAATACCACCAATAAGCTTGGCTCCCTGGTTAAATGCTTCCTCACCGGGATCGCTATACATGGCATCGGCCATGGAGTTGTAGTAAGTATTTCTTTGTTCGTTCAAGGTAGCCGTTGTACTGTTGATGCTGGCCATTTTCTGATTGAAGTCAGCCATGAGCTGCTCCACGGATTGGTAGCTGCCCTGCATAGTAGAGTTTTCCTTCAATTCCCTTTTTGACTCCTCCACCTGTGAACTTGCTGCCAAAGCCGAACTAAACTGGTTTGTTTTCGCAACCAGGTTATTTGTAAATTCTTCCTGGCGCTGCTGGTCGGCTTTAGTCTTTGCCATCATATCATCTAAAACCTTTTGCTGCTGCTCGGGGGTTAGTTTATTGGAATTGTTCTGTTGCGTTGTTTTCTGATCGGCTTTTTGCTTCTTCAACGCCATGTACTGATCGTAGCTTACTTCCCGGATATTATCGCCCTCCTTGTGGTAGTATTTACCATCCGTAGTCCGGATAAACTCGGGCAGCTTTGAGTTGTCGACGCCTGTATTTACAGTATTGGCGGCTTGATTGGAAGAGTTGCTTTTTTTACCTGTTTCCCAAAAATCATCATCTGCTTTGGATGAGGCTCCGGAGCTATTTGTTTTTTGCGTTGTAGCATTTGTATTGCCAGGCTGTTGTTGTTTGGTATTTGTCCCGGATTCAGTTTGCTTCTTTTTCTCGTCTTCCAGTTGCTTTTGTTTGGAGGCGTCCTCCTGTTTCTTTTTATCTGCTGCAATGGCATCGTTTTTTTTCTTCTCGTCATCCGCTATTTTTTTCCTTTCGGCTGCCAGCAATGCATCGATTTTATTTTGGATGGGGGCCGTACCGGTGAAATCGATTGAAACCAGGTCTTCAATGAACGCATGAAAATCTTCGGGCCTTGCTGTAAGCTTTACCCTGCCTACCTGCAGTTCTCCCGCACCTTTGTAATAGGTAAGCAGTTCACTAAGACCCAAACCCTGTACCCGAATGTGAAAGCGGAATATATCGACTCGTATCGAATTAAACACATCGCGCCCTACTACATTATCACCATAATCTTTTCCGTTGTACCGGTAATTATACCAGTAACCGCCTTGCATATTTCCAGGAGTAGACTGTACCAGGTTGAGGTCGACAAACAACACGGCATAATCCTGCCATTTTTCAACACGGAATCTGGGCGTATAACTAAAAAAGATTTTAGTGAGCCCCGATGCATTAGAGGAAGGTAGGTCATAGGTAATAATGCCTTTTTGGCAAATCCCTTTAAAAGACAATAGCATAATCAGGAAAATCCATACAATGCGGGAAAGGAAATTTCTCATAAGGCAGTTTAAATAAGGGGTGGGAGTCAGTTCTTAACAATGCAAGGTTTGCTAAGTAGTTCTAAGTTTTGGTTCATGAGGAATGGAATCAAGTAATGAATATTTAAATTCATCACCCATATATGTTAGTTTTAGTGCAAGTATGGAGTATTTTTTCCAATAAAACAATAGTGTTTTTACTTATATACTAATTTAAGAAAGCTTTCAAACTGGTTATTCTTAAGTAAAATGCATTACCAAAACATTTGGTTTTTCCGCATGTCTCCCATGTTAGGATTCTGGCCCGGGAATTGGTAATTGCGGGGTGAAGGGCCAACATAGTGTACTAAGCATGGCAATTTCAAGATACTAAGCTCAGAAAACATAGGTATGTTAAAAGGGAGATAGCTTCGTTCCTTCCAATGACAGACACAATGAATGACCGCCAGTTACTGATTGAAGTTTGATAGTAGTATTCTTTCTTTTTCTGGGAGATTAGTTATAAAAGTGATTTACCCTTTATTTCTTTTTTCAATTCTTGCCCTGGTCATTCGTTCTCTTAATCCCCCCTCATTTATGAATGCCTTTTCCAAAGCCTTAATTTGTTGAGCAAGGAGATAGGAGACAATATTGATCAAACAAATCATGGCATTGGCACATATTTCCGGGTCTTTATTTTCAATAGCTCTTTTATAAGTTTCGTAGGTAGCATTGGGTGTGCGGTTCAACTCACGAAACCTTTCTACCAACCTGTCATTTTTATTCCAGAGCAGTAATTTATTAATTCTTAAATAATCCTGGTAGTCAATCATCAGTTCCTCTAAACTGGCACGGGCCACATTGGTTAGTTTAATCTCTGTTTCTTTGGATGTAGCCGAAGCCATACTTGCCTCCGCAATATTTTGTTTCCCCGAGCGGGCGGCCTGCACCATCTGGTCAATGGTGCGGTCATATTTTTTAAAAAACCTACTTGTAAAATACACCGTACCATCAAAAATGATCTCGGCCTTCTGATAGGTGATCAGGTTGCGGTAGCCCCCATGAGGTGGAATAAAACCTTCTTTTTTATTTTGGTTAGTTTCCATTACTTGTGTGACTCTAGTGACCAGTGTGACTGTGCTTGTCGCACTAGTCACAAGAGTCCCTAAACTGCTTAATGCTAAGCCTGACTAAAATACAAGTATGCCACTATTTTCCCAATAAAGCTATAGATTTTATTATATGAGCCTATCCCTTATCGTTAACCTGTACTTGCCAATCTTCTATTGTTCTTTAAATAGCCAGCTATGCTACCCCCGCTTTCATTTCCCAATTCCAATCATTAATTTAGTACCCCGTACTATTAAATGATTCATCACATGAAACCAAAACTACTTCTCCTGCTTTTCATCCTCATCATGACCGGTTGCAAAACCTCCAAACAGGGATGCCCTGGCGCCAGCTACCAGGGTCCTAAATACAAGGCCTCCAAATTCAGCTGGTATTAAAAAGCCACCCACCACAAATGGTTGAATGGCTTTAGCAAAAGCAATGATCATTCAGTTTTTTACCAGGCCTGCTTGACTATTTTGGTGCGGGTCTTCATTGCTCCCTGCACCAGCTGCACATAATAAATACCAGGCCTGAAAGCTGCGCCAAGTTCAATTGGCTTACCAGGATTGATACTACTTTTCTCCACTACCCTGCCCGAGACATCATATACTACCAGGTCTGCCAGTGAGTTGTTTGCTGACCTGTACAGGATGGTGAAACTGGTATGACTTGGATTTGGATAGACCTGGAGGCCTGCATTTTCTTCCGGTTGATTCTCTATAGCCATGTACCGCGTAATACTGGCATCCTGGCTGCAATTGCCTAAGCGCGAGCCATTGTTCAAATGTATAGCCACCGCATTAGCACTCACACAAATGGTATGGGCATTGGAAGGCATTCCCGGGGGTACCTGGCAAATCATAACCTTATCCATTTTATTGCCGCAGCGCACATCTATCACATTGATCATCCTGCTGGCTGCCTGGCTGCAACCCAAAGCATCGGTCACAGTAACTGAGTAGGTAGTTGCTATTGTTGGTGATACAGAAATAGTGGCTGTTACTGCGCCATTGCTCCACAGGTAAGTGTAAGGTGCAGTGCCACCGGAAGTTTGGGCCATTATTGAAATAGTGGAAGCAGGTAGATAACCAGTATATACCGTGTTGGAATCCACTCCCCTATTCAATACAATGGCATTAGGGATCGTCACTGCTACATCACATCCCAGCTGGAAGGCAGCAAGTACACCCAATTGACCTCCATAGGTGGTGCTACCGGCAGCGTATAAACGATTACCCTGTAGGGTTAAAGATTTGATCATATCCTCTCCATATGCCAGTTCTATGACCTGGATGCCATCACCCGAAAAGCTATTATCTAAACTTCCATCCGCATTGATACGAGCCAGTGCCATATCCGTTAAAGGCCACTCTTTGACATACCCACCAATGACCAGTTTTCCGCCAGGCTGCAAAACCATGGAAGTTGGCTGTTCATTATTCAGGTTGAAGTCGATCATCATTTTCCCATCCTCTGAAAAACTATTATCCGGTGATCCATTGCTGTTGAACCTCTCGATCCTAAAATTGCCGTCTTTGGTCCCGGCCACCACGATAGCTCCATCGGGCTGCAGTAAGGCCGCAGAAGCCGTGTTCATGAATTCACCATTGCCGGTTATCATCATTCCATCTATATCCAGGCTGGTATCCGGAGAACCATCTGCATTGTACCGTAATAAAAAAACTTTACCTGTTTGGCCATTACCTACCACTACCAGTTTTCCATCTGGTCTTAATAGTAATCCCACCACCTGGTCGTTGTCTGATCCGAGATCTGCTGTCAGCATGCCATCA
>JAEZLJ010000029.1 GCA_023415275.1 Bacteroidota bacterium | reverse complement strand
GTGCTTGAATTGGAAGCCCTTCCACGGCCGCCACCTACCAAGGCTACCAGCAAGAGAATAAATACAGCAGCGCCGATGATCCATACCCATGGGGAAGTGTACCAATCGCCATTGCTGCTTTCTACATTAATATCCACTTTCTTAGAGGAAGAAGTAGTGGAAGACCCACCGCTGTCCTGGGCAAATAATACTACCTGTACCAGGGTGCAAACCATTAAAGTAAATAACATTTTCAGGTTCAATTGTTTTAATGCGATTTTCATATGAACTGTTTTAAGTTTAATAATTTCAATTACTGATGAGAATCAAAATAGTACTTTCAACAATTGCGCCATGTAGAGTTCCTTTTCTACTTTGTGGAATCAGATTCCTGATGGTAGTTGATCGTATCCTGTAAAAAAATAACCTGTTCTTTTCCTGAAAATGTTACCGAAGACTATAAGCATGTTAAAAAGACCATCCTTTGCAAAACCCTTTCAGAGAGCTATTATCCTATTTATTTTACTTCTTACATTCCATTGCCATTATGGTCAAAGCGTGGGAAGAATATGGAAGCAATTGGATAGCCTGGCCAGGTTGCCAGATACCATTCCAAAAGATGCTCAATTCCAGGACATCCAGCATGCCACAACACCTATAAGCATTCCTGGTTATTTTACCCTGTTAGGCAGCAACATGAAACAACAAATAACGGCACCTTTTCATGCCAGTTCAAAAGACTGGAAAGAAGTAGGAGTCTTTACAGCTTTTACCGCCGCATTAGCTTTTGCAGATGTGCCTATACAAAAACAAGCTTTTGATCTTCGTGTAAACAGTGCCACAGTAAGAAAGGTAAGCAGGTTCATTACCAATTTTGGAGGACCTTATGAAACCTATACGCTTGCTTCATTAGCAGCCTATGGCTTCCTCTTCAAGAATGAGAAAACGCTGAATACTACCTTGCTGGCTACACAGGCTTATTTAACCGGGGGCATGATTGAATCGGTTGCTAAATACCTGTCGGGAAGGCAGCGTCCAAGCTACTATGGGGTAGATACTTTGGGAACTCCCAGGTTTCATGGACCCATTTCTATTTTAGGCCGAAAGTATAATGGCCAGACAGTAAGCAGTTCATTTCCCTCCGGGCATACCACAGTTGCTTTTGCTGCAGCTACTGTATTTGCCATGGAATACAGGAATAAACCCTGGGTTCCCATACTATCATACAGTGCTGCTTCATTAATTGGGGTCAGCAGGATTACAGAGAACAGGCACTGGGCCACAGATGTATTAGTCGGTGCTGCACTGGGCTACCTGAGCGGCAGGCAGGTGGTACGTAACTACCACAGGTATGCATACTTAAAAACCACCAGGCAAAAGCCATCGCCAGTTAGCTTTCAATTGCAGTATAATTTTGGGCAAATCATGCCTGGCCTGGTATATCGCTTTGAATAAATTGGCCAGACCTGGCATACATGGGCAGCAATCTTTTTCCCTGTACATTTACCGCATTATAAAACCCTAATGGAATTTCAAAATATATATACGGAGAAGAGAGTGGGATCGGACAAAATACCCACAGGCGCCAGGTCTGGTTTTCAAAGAGATTTTGATCGCCTTATTTTTTCCTCAGCTTTTAGAAGACTTCAGAATAAGACCCAGGTTTTCCCATTACCCGGAACTGCATTTGTTCATAACAGGCTCACCCATTCACTCGAAGTGGCCAGTGTAGGCAGATCATTGGGAAAGATGATTGGGGAGCGCATTAGTACAGAATTTAAGTCAACCAACGATGAAGCTTATGAGTTTTACAGGTATGAACTGGCGAATGTTATTGCTGCTGCTTGCCTGGCACACGATATTGGCAATCCGGCCTTCGGACATTCAGGAGAAAAAGCCATCTCCGCCTATTTTATAGAGAATGCCGATACCCTCATAGATGGTCAGGCTCTTAAGACTTATTTCAATGAGAAGGAATGGCATGACCTTACCTCCTTTGAAGGCAATGCCAATGCGGTGCGGGTGCTGACACACAGCTTTAAAGGGAGATTCCGCGGGGGCTTTGGGCTTACCTATACTACCATCGCTTCCATTCTTAAATATCCCTGTGAGTCCACAGCAGTAAATAAGAAATTCAAGCACCGGAAAAAATATGGATTCTTCCAGACCGAGAAGGAGACCATAGAAAAGATCGTGACGGAACTGGGTATGATACCCGAAAGTGAGTCACCATTTATCTACAAGCGTCACCCATTTGTGTACCTGGTTGAGGCGGCTGATGATATCTGTTACAGCATTATTGATATGGAAGATGCCCATCGCCTCGGTATATTGCCCAAAGATACCGTTACAGATGCCTTTATTGACTTAATAAGGGCTATTCAACCCAGCGGTGAGGAAGCGGATAAGACGGTCAGGTATTTTAGAGACATTGATGATACCAATGAAGCTATTGCATTCATGCGTGCCAGGGTCATCAACCTACTTGCCAATGCAGCCGTTGATGTATTTTATGACAATAAAGCCTCCATACTGGATGGGAGCTTTAATGATACATTAATCGATCATATTAATAGCCGCACAGGTGCATTGAAAAATATTCAGCAATTGTCTCTTCAAAAGATCTACGGGCATGATACAGTGATCCAGGTTGAGATTGCCGGATATAATGTTATGTCCGAATTACTCCAGCTATTCATCCCTGCTTTGTTGAAAGCAAAGCCTTCCCATAAGGAGGAAAAGGTGCTTAAATTATTTCCATACCAGTTCAAAGAGTTTGAGGATACTAAGAGCCAATACGAAAAAGTAATGAGCGCCCTTGATTATTTAAGTGGTATGACCGATGAATACGCCACTGAGATCTACCGAAGGCTTAAGGGAATAAGTATTCCCAGGCATGGATAAACGACCTGTAACTAATATCCTTATCAATTTCATGAAAGAGGAGGGGTAGGGGCATAAAAAAAGCTTCTGAAGATTCAGAAGCCTCTAAGGTTTTCAGATATTGGTGGCTAATTAGTTATTCAAAGACTTGGATAATGTTTTTAAAAGGATAAGGTTTGTATGTACAAGATAGTACCGTATTTGATATCGAAAAACAGGTTGGGTGTTAGTAATGGGCTTCATGCATTTATTCACATCTTGATTTTTGCCCCATTTTAGCCTGTTTTAAGCCCGGCAATTTATTTATTCACATTTAGAAAAAAATTTCCTGTACCGTATTTTCCACATTCCGATGCTGTCGAATTACATTCCAGTAATGCACGTTGAGCAAGGTATTGGCTTAAGATTTGAATTCATTGGCTATATGACCAATCACAAACTCATTAACATGAAGTATTACCTCATAATGGCGATAATGGTATTCGTTGTTGCATGTTCCAATGGAACCGACACATCAAATACGACAACTACCGATCAAGCTTCTCCGAACACACCGGTGGAAAATGTAAATGGAAATGTTCCGGATACGATTAACAGCGTATCACCTGATAACAGGGATAAAACCAGGGTTGACTCCTCCTATGTAGATTCAACTAAAAAATAGTTCAGAGCCTGAACGATTTAAGATACGCAGCATCCGCTTTGGCGGCATCAAGCGGCGTAGTTCCTACATAGCGTTCCTGTTCTACGATATAATAAGCAAGCCCTTTTTCCTGGCCAGCTTTTAATATTTTATGGAAATCTATGCTCCCTTGTCCTAAAATAACCGAGGCGTCTTTTTGTGTAGCATTTTTCTCCCGGTCTTTAATATGCGATAATGTAAACCTGCCGGGGTATTTATTAAACCAGGCAATAGGGTCCTGGCCTGCTGTCACTACCCAGTAGATATCCATTTCAAAATCTACCAGGTTCTTATCTGTATTTTGCATCAATACATCCTGTGGGAATTGTCCTTCCAGCGGCACAAACCCATAGTCATGATTGTGATAGGCAAACCGCAATCCATTCTTTTTACAGATCTCACCTTTTTGGTTGAAAGTATCGGCCGCTTTCTTAAAATCATCTATGCTTTTTTGCGGACCCAGGTACGGACATATCAGGTAGCTCATTCCAATGGCTGCTGCCTCAGCCGCTTTACGTTCAAAGTCTTTATTGATATCTGTATGACTCGATACGATCTTCATACCCAGGTCGTCCATGTATTTTTTGAATTCTACATTGGACATTCCCCAGAATATTCCCTTTGCACCTTCAAAGCTTTCTATTTGCTTATACCCGAAAGATGCTACCTGCTTCAATACACCTTTTGGGTCTGCCGGTAATACATCCCGAAGTGTGTATAGCTGAAGACCGAAATTGTCATGGATACTTTTACCATTGTTAGCTGCCTTACAGCCCAATAAGCCGGAATAAGAGCCCAGGACAAGGCCTGAGCCAATTAAGGTAGCATTTTTGAGGAATTCCCTGCGTGGATATGTCATAGTGTATGGTTATTGGTTAATTACTATCAGGCCCAGGCCTTATCACCTTTTTTATAAGGAATACATCCTTCGTATTTTCCTGGCACAGGATTGTACCTCAATGCTTTGGTAGCTCCTGGCTCGGAGGTGAAGTAACCAAGCAATGTCAACTGCTTCATCAATGAAAAATAGTGGGGCGACATTCTTTGCCTCTGGTATTTCATATTTCCCTTTGCCAGTTCTTCTCTTTCTTTCTTATCCTCTTTGCCGTTGAAGTCGTTGACCTTTCCCTGGTAATCTTTGGCTTCTTTATCCAGTGAGATCAATAGTTCTTTTCTTTGTTCAGGGCTTATGTTCATGAAGCCATTGCTGTATTTTTTCTTGCTTGCCTCGTTTAGCTTGTCCATACCTTCTCTGAAGGCTTTCTGATCGCCTTCTTCATAGCAATCATTGACCATTACTGTCATGAACTGACCCACCTTGGCGTCTTTGGCACCCGGAGTAGAAGTTCTTGGTAATATGGTGTCGGCTATTTCATCCAGGTAGGCCACATCATCCTGCGACCACTCGCCTGGCTTGCCGGTTGAACTTTTGCAACCAGTAAGAAAACTATCAGCACCCACCAATGTGGCACCTAAAAGAATGCTTATATATTTAACCGCTTCCCTGCGTTCCATATGAAAAGAATTTTAAGGTTTGAATTGGGTTGTTTTTATAATCAATAGGAGGGTTACACCTTCAGGCTATAACCCTGCCTGTATTCTCTTTTTACAAACTGGTTAACGGCATCGAAGTTGGTTACCTTCATATTGTCATTGTCCCAGAGTAATTTAATATAACGGCCAGGATAATTGAATCCTTTATTGTCCGCCTTAGGCACCCTGATGTCATAAGCCCTGATAGCCAGGTTGGCCATCAATAAAGACTCTGTTAATGGTCCGGCTGATTCAAAAGGAGAGCTTACCTCGTTCTTGCCTTTTCCTGCAATACAGGCCTCCACCCATTGAACATAGTGACCTTCGGCGCCACCTTTTACCCTGGGGTACTTTTGTTTCACCTTCACCTGTTCTGTTCTTGCAGTTGGTAATAGCTTTGGATTGGCCCCGTAGGTGCCGCACATCATTTTTCCCTTAGTGCCAATAAAGAAGGTTCCATTACCACCATCTCCAAAGACTTCATTGGCTCCCAGTTCTTCCGGCCGCTCTGGTTGAATGCCGCCATCCATCCAGTGAAGTGTCACATTACCTTTTGTTTTATTGGTTTTGGGATAGTTCAGAATTACATGGCTTGAAGGGGGGCAACTTTCAGGAAAATACCCTCTCTTGAATTCATCTACATATACACTACCCACAGATGCCTGAACATCAGTAGCATAACTAAGGTTCAATACCCTGAAGGCAGGCTCAATGATATGGCATCCCATATCACCCAGTGCACCGGTTCCGTAATCCCACCAGCCGCGCCAGTTAAATGGCACCAGTTTGTCAACATAATCTTTATACGGTGCGGTACCTAACCATAGATCCCAGTTCAATTCTTTAGGTATCTCAGCTTTTTGTGTAGGCCAGGGAATTCCCTGTGGCCATACGGGACGGTCTGTCCAGCAATACACCGTATGTACATCACCGATAAGTCCTGCATCATACCATTCCATCAATTGACGCACACCATCTCCTGAAGCACCCTGGTTACCCATTTGTGTAACAACATTGTACCTCTTGGCAGCCTGCGTCAACACCCTGGCTTCATAAATATCATGTGTCAAAGGCTTTTGAACATACACATGTTTGCCCAGTTGCATAGCTGCAAGGGCAGGAGCCGCATGGTTGTGGTCGGGGGTGGAAACTGAAACTGCGTCGAAGTTCTTAGACTCTTTGTCCAGCATTTCGCGCCAGTCCTTATAATATTTTGCCTTTGGAAAGCTCTTTATGGAATTAGCAGCTCGGCGGTCATCCACGTCACATAAAAATGCTATATCCGCCTTTCCGGATTTATAGAAGTTCATGATGTCGCTTTCACCTTTACCGCCAACACCAATACCTGCTACGATCAACCTGTCGCTGGGGGCAATAAAACCTTTACCACCTAAAACAAATCTTGGTACAATAAAAAATCCTGCAGTGGCTAAAGCCGTATTCTTAATAAAATCTCTTCTGGAATTCTGTTGTGGTACTTCTTCTTTCTTATCAGACATAGAGAAATAAATTATTGTTCTACAAAGGGTTTATAATATGGTTATATGTTCTTCAATCAGGCACAAGGTTAGATATTCATCTTTTTCAACTCCTTTACGGCATAGTCACAGGCCCGCGCAGTTAATGCCATATAGGTCAGTGATGGATTCACACATGATGCTGAGGTCATACAGGCACCATCCGTTACAAATACGTTTTGTGCATCCCATACCTGGTTCCATTGATTCAGTACAGAAGTTTTTGGATCCTTGCCCATCCTGGCGGTGCCCATTTCATGGATACCCATACCAGGATAATAATCATTATCAAATATGGATACATTTTTGACGCCTGCAGCTTCCAGCATTTCCTTGGCATCATTGCCCATATCTACACGCATCTTTTTTTCATTGTCTTTGATCTCGCAGTCGATGGCCAGAACCGGTAAGCCCCATTTGTCTTTATTATTCTTATCCAGTGAGATCTTGTTCTCATGGTACGGCAACATTTCTCCAAATCCGGTCATACCCATGGTCCAATTTCCTGGCTCAGAAAGCGCATCTTTAAATTCACCACCAATTGTCAGCTCGGCTATTTCTCTTCCCCAGCCTGAACGTCCTGCACCGCCCTGGTATCCAAAGCCACGGATATAATCCCGCTTTTCCCCATCCAGGTTCCTGTAGCGCACCACGTATATTCCATTGGGCCTTTTTCCATAAAAGTATTTGTCTTCGTAGCCTTCTACACTCCCTGAAGCACCCACCCTGAAATGGTGGTCCATTAGGTTATGACCCAGCTCACCGCTGCTGCTGCCCAAGCCTTCAGGCCATATATCTGTCGCTGAATTCATCAGCAACCAGGCAGAGTTCAAAGCAGATGCGTTAACGAAAACGATCTTGGAAAAGTAGTCGTAGGTTTTGTTGTCCATGGCATCCAGTATCCTTACACCTTTCGCCTTTTTAGTATCCTTATCGTATATGATCTCTTTTGCAATAGAGAAGGGGCGAAGCGTAAGATTGCCTGTTTTCATGGCTGCAGGCAGAGTGGCTGATTGTGTGCTGAAATAGCCACCAAAAGGACAACCCAGCCAGCATTTATTGCGGTATTGACAATTGGTCCTGTTTTCATGAGGCACTGTAATATTAGCCGTACGGCCAATGATCATATTGCGCTTGCCGCCAAAGTTTTGTTTGATCTTTGCAGCAACATCTTTCTCTACGCAATTCATTTCCATCGCAGGCATGAATTTGCCATCAGGCAATTGTGGTAAACCTTCTTTGGATCCGCTGATGCCTGCAAAGGTCTCCGCATAATCATACCACGGTGCAATATCTTTATACCTGATGGGCCAGTCAATGGCAATGCCATCCTTGGCATTGGCTTCAAAATCAAAATCACTCCAGCGATAGCACTGGCGTCCCCACATCAGGGATCTTCCTCCCACGTGATAGCCACGATACCAGTCAAAACGTTTTACTTCTGTATAAGGGCATTCCTTGTCTTTCACCCACCAGTTCAGGTTCATTTCATTTAAAGGATAATCCCTTTTCAATACAGGATAATCTTTGATCATCTCCTGGGTGCGGCCGCCCCGGTGGGGAAACTCCCAGGGTGCCTTATTGGTACTAACATAGTCTTTTATGTGTTCGATGTTTTCTCCACGTTCCAGCAGCAAAACCTTCAAACCTTTTTCGGTAAGTTCTTTAGCGGCCCAGCCACCACTGATCCCGGATCCTACCACAATGGCATCATACGTATTGTCAGGCATAAAATGTTATTAGGGTTTTCGTTTTAAGAATAGTGTATATCGTGAATTAAAAGTTACAAGTTAAGCACTTCCGCTTATTATACATCACATGTCAGGATCGCCTGCTTCAATGATTGTATTTTTTCGTTATTATCCTTTCCAGTCGGTATGAACTCCTGTGCCACGTAATCCTTGAACCCTGTCTGGAGAATAGCTTTCATGATTGCAGGATAGTATAATTCCTGGGTTTCATTGATCTCATGCCTGCCAGGTACACCACCGGTATGATAATGACCGAAATACTCATGGTGATCCCTGATGGTCCTGATCACGTCTCCCTCATCTATCTGCATATGATAGATATCATACAGAAGCTTAAAGTTGGGAGAGCTTAATCTTTTGCAAAGTTCTATACCCCAATTGGAACGGTCGCACATATAATCTTTATGGTCTACCTTGCTGTTCAGTAGTTCCATCTGGATTACCACACCTTTTTTTTCTGCCAGGGGAAGTATTTGCTGCAGACCTTCAACACAATTCTTCAATCCTGTTTCATCATCCATGCCTTTGCGGCTGCCACTAAAACAGATCAGGTTCTTATAACCTGCATTGGATACCAGGTTAATGTGTTCAGTATAGTTTTTGATTAACGTAGGGTGGTATTGTTTAGTATTCCAACCTTCTGTTAAACTGATCTCTGCTCCATTGCACATTGAGGAATCAATACCATGGCGTTTTAATGTAGGCCAATCTTTGGGGCCTACCAGGTCAATAGCGGCAAAGCCCAGTTTTTTAACAACCTGGCAAAGTTCCTCTATGGAAAGAAAAGAATAGGTCCACTGGCAAACGGAATGTTTGATATTCCCTTTCAGGTCTTTTTTAGGCGAAGCACTACAAGTAGCAAGGCTGGCAACAGGTGCAAGGGCTACGGCTGTTGATCCCACAACCATCTTTTTAACTAGGTCTCTTCTTTGCATTATATCTAATATGGTCAAATTCTCAGGTAAGAGGGGTAGCTGCCAGGCCTTTTTCAGCCTCTGATTCTGAAATGACTTTCTTTTTAACTGGTTTAAAGAATAAAGCGAATAATACGAATATGGCGGAAGCAATGATAGCAGGTATCATCCAGATGCTTTTCCAGTCATGACCTCCACCTGGTAAGGCATACTTTTCAGCCACCAGTCCTGCTACCCAGAATCCGATCAACATGCCCACTCCGTATGTGGCTAGTGTGATCATTCCCTGCGCTGAAGATCGAATTCTTTCTCCGGCTCTTTCATCTGTATATATCTGTCCTGTCACAAAAAAGAAATCATAGCATACACCATGTAATATGATCCCTAAATAAAGCATCCACATGCCACTGCCAGTGTCACCATATCCAAATAAGAAGTACCGTAAAGCCCATGCAGCCATACCTACAAGCAGCATTTTTTTCACACCTAAACGGGTAAAGAACCAGGGCATGGCAAAAAGAAAGAGCATTTCTGACATTTGTCCAAATGTCATTTTACCTGCTGCGCCCTTTACATTGATCTCGTTAAGAAATATGTTCGTCTCCTGGTAATAGAACGCCAGGGGAATACAGATGAGAAGGGAGGCAAGGAAAAAGATCAGGAAATTTCTGTCCTTTAATAATCCTATTGATTCCAGGCCAATGATCTCACCAAAAGTAGTTTTGGTGCCTGCCTTTGGCGGTGGGGTATTGGGCAATGAAAAACTGAATAAGCCCAGCACTACCGATAAGATTGCTGATAATTTAAAAGTGTTTACCAGGGTGCTTTTTTGTTCCCAGGCCAGCCAGCCAATGATTAAACCTGCTACTATCCAGCCAATGGTGCCCCAGACACGTATATTGGCAAATTCCTTTTCGGGACTGTTCATTTGCTTGAAAGAAACCGAGTTCACCAATGCCAGGGTTGGCATGAATAATATCATATATACCAGCAATACAGGGTAAAAAGAACTGAAATTGTCAAGGGTGGATATATAATACATCAGGGCCGCGCCCACCAGGTGCAGTACACCGAGTATTTTCTGCGCTGCAAAAAATTTGTCTGCTATAAGGCCAATGATAAATGGTGCTGCTATTGCCCCTAATGCCTGTGTGCCATATGCTACACCAATATTAACATCAGTAGCATTCAGTTGAGTTTTCAGGTAGGTACCCATGGTAACAAACCACGCTCCCCATACAAAGAAGTTGAGAAACATCATAAGGGAAAGCTGGATCCGGGTTGACATTTTCATGCGCAAATTGTTTTGTTGAATTGGTATGTAAGACGAGAAGGCTGGAAGCTGAGCCTACGCGTAATGATAATAATAAAAGTCTCATATGGCTTCCGTTCATCGTTAGTCGTGTGCTTAAATGTACTATTTTTTGAAAATGGTGAAATAATTCTTTACCACAAAAAATTCACAGGCACTAAAAATATATGATGCGTAAGTAAATCTATGTATTGATGTAAGCAATTCATTCATACTTTTAGCAATCAGTGAAAACAGTGTTGTTAGTGTAAGAGTATATTCCGGCACTGTCATCTTTCAAATCGATAATTTTAAACCACAGACAATATGAGAAAATTAAGAATGGGAATGATAGGAGGTGGGAAGGATGCATTTATAGGGGCAGTGCATCGCATTGCATTAAATATGGATGGTTTGGTGGAACTCGTGTGCGGTGCGTTGAGTATTAATCCTGATATAGCCTTAGATTCAGGAAGGTCTTTGTTTTTGGATGAAGGCAGGATATACATGAATTACGAGGACATGATTCTTAAAGAGAGCCAGATGCCTGCAGATAAAAGAATAGATTTCGTTACTATAGTCACACCCAACTTTGCGCATTTCGCCCCGGCAATGATGGCATTGGATCATGGATTCAATGTGGTTATTGAAAAGCCTATGACCTTTACCCTGGAAGAGGCAAAACAATTGCAGCAAAAAGTGCAGGAAACCGGTCTGCAACTTTGTTTAACGCATACCTACTCAGGTTATCCCATGGTAAAACAGGCCAGGCAAATGATCAAAGAAGGTGCATTGGGAAAGGTGCGTAAAATATATGTGGAGTATGCACAGGGCTGGCTGAGTAAATTAAGTGAACGCGAAGGCAATGCCCAGGCAGCATGGCGAACAGATCCTAAAAAATCAGGTAAGGCAGGTTGTATGGGCGACATCGGCACGCATGCAGCCCACCTGGCTGAATATGTTTCCGGTGCTAAGATCTCTAAGCTTTGTGCCGACCTGAATATTGTAGTAGAAGGAAGAAACCTTGATGATGATGGAGGAGTGTTATTAAAATTTGACAATGGTGCCAGTGGGGTTTTAATTGCTACCCAGGTGGCAGCAGGCGAGGAAAATGCGTTAAAGCTCAAAATATATGGAGAAAAAGGAGGCATTGAATGGGCGCAACAGGAGCCCAATACTTTGCTGGTGAAATGGCTGGATGCACCTACACAGGTTTATCGGGCTGGTGCCAATTATTCAAATATCCAATCTTCATTTGCTACTCAAAATTGCCGCACACCTGGCGGCCATCCCGAAGGATACCTGGAGGCTTTTGGAAATATCTACCGCAATTTTGCATTTTCTTTATTAGCCAGGCTGGAAGGAAAAGAGCCGGATAAAGAAAACGCCGATTATCCCCATGTGGATGAAGGTGTACGCATGATGGCCTTTATAGATAACGTGGTGGCATCAGCGCAGTCTGATCAAAAATGGTATGATTTTAAAATTTGACATTAGCACATATAATAAATGAATGCAATTAAGTTAACCGCTCTGTTCATACCCGTAGATTCCCGGATATGGTGTAGTGCCGGTTGAATGAAAAGCATTCCCTTAAGCATATGAAAACAATAAAAGGACCCGGAATATTTTTAGCCCAGTTCCTGGGCAATGAGCCTCCTTTCAATGATCTACGTTCCATTTGCCAATGGGCTAAAGGGCTTGGCTTTGTGGGCGTTCAGATCCCAACTAACGATCCAAGGTGTATTGACCTTCAAAAAGCAGCTGAAAGCAAGACCTATTGTGATGATCTGAAAGGCCTGGTAGCAGATTGTGGTTTGGAAATAACAGAATTGGCCACACATATACAAGGACAATTGGTGGCGGTGCATCCAGCCTACGATACATTATTTGATGGATTTGCACCTGAACAGTATCGCAATAATCCCAAATCGAGAACAGAATGGGCAGTGCAGCAAATGAAATATGCAGCCAAAGCCTGCCAGCATTTGGGTATTTCAGCCTGCCCTTCATTCAGCGGATCATTACTATGGCCCTATTTTCACCCCTGGCCACAACGTCCTGCAGGACTGGTGGAGGAAGGATTTAAGGAGCTGGCCAAAAGATGGATGCCTATATTAAATACATTTGATGAATGTGGAGTGGATGTATGTTACGAGATACATCCTTCAGAAGATCTGTTTGACGGTATCACTTATGAGATGTTCCTGGATCAGGTGAACCAGCATCCAAGGGCCTGTCTTTTATATGATCCATCACATTTTGTTTTGCAGCAGTTGGATTACCTGCAGTACATTGATAATTATCACCAGCGCATAAAGGCTTTTCATGTGAAGGATTCTGAATTTCATGCTACCGGCAGACAGGGTACTTTTGGTGGTTACCAGGATTGGATCAACCGGGCCGGCCGCTACCGCTCTCCCGGGGACGGACAGGTGGATTTTAAATCCATATTCAGTAAGCTCACACAATATAATTACTCTGGCTGGGCAGTGCTGGAGTGGGAATGCTGTATCAAGCATCCTGAGCAAGGCGCAAGGGAAGGGGCTGTATTTATTAAGGACCATATTATTAACGTTACAGAAAAGGCCTTTGACGATTTTGCCAAAACCGGCGAAGGGGAAAACTTCAATCGCCGGGTACTTGGATTACAATAAACAGATAACTAAAACGAATAAGTAACAGAATGAAAAAAACGATCTTACTATTTTCCCTGGTTGCCATCATAAGCAGTTGCGGGAATAACAACGAAACTAAAACAGATGCAGGTACCAAGCCTGCCGAAGAAAGTACTACAGCGGTGGAAAACCCCGAAGTGGAAAAAGGAATGAACTTGGTAGCCAAGAGTGATTGCCTTACCTGTCACCAGGTAGAAACTAAAGCTACAGGTCCGGCTTACATGGAAGTGGCGGCCAAATATCCTTCCAACGATGCTGTCATCGACTCCTTATCTGATAAGATCATTAAAGGAGGGGCAGGCAATTGGGGAACTATCCCAATGGTGGCCCACCCGCAGATCAGTAAAGATGACGCCAAAGCCATGGTCACGTATATCCTTTCACTTAAAAAATAATACATGAATAAATTACCGTTCTATTGTATGGCATTGGTGCTATGTGCCTGTTCAAGTACTAAACAATCTACTATGAGTTCCTCCACAAACGAAACCTCCCGGGATGAAACGGGATTTGTCTCTCTTTTTGATGGAAAGACCACCAGCGGATGGCATACCTATGGAAAGACCACCATAGGGAAGGCCTGGAAAGCCGATGATGGAGTGTTGCACCTGGATGCTGCCAGCAAAAAGGATTGGCAAACAGCAGAAGGTGGTGATATCATTTCTGATGAAGAATTTGAAAACTTCGACCTGCGCCTGGATTGGAAAATATCTCCCAAGGGAAATAGCGGTATCATCTTTTACATTCATGAAGACCCTGCTAAATTTCAGTACCCCTGGAACACGGGTCCGGAAATGCAGATACTGGATAATGGATCGCCTACCCAGTTAGGGCATGATGATGCCAAACTATATACCCACAGGGCTGGCGACCTGTACGACCTTTTGGCTTCCAAAGATGCCGTGAAACCGGCAGGTGAATGGAATGCAGTGGAAATTGTAGCCAATAAAGGCAAGCTGGATTTTTACATGAATGGGGTTCATACCCTTTCCACAACTATGTGGAATGATACCTGGAAGCAAATGGTTGCTATAAGCAAGTTTAAAAGCATGCAGGGTTTCGGAACTTACTCAAAAGGCCGTATAGGATTGCAGGATCACGGCAATGATGTATGGTTCCGCAATATTCGCATCAAAAGGCTTTAAGTTCAATCTAAGCATAGTATAACATAAAGGATCCAAAGGATCCTTTTTTTATTGAGATTCTTTGGAAAATTATTTTTTACAACCTGGCATGCAATTTCTAAATTACCATATTAGCAACCTGGGCTATGGACCTCCACCTCGTTTTTTCCTTGTTTTTACCTCAGCATTGGCCACAGCTTATATTTTGTAATATTTATATAAGTATCTATTTAGTGATATATAATATGGTAAAAATTTGAGTATTCAATAGAAAGTCTGTTACCTGTGTTTTCATGTACAAGACACACATTTTTGTTTAAACTACTAGGTAATTGAAAACAATTAAGTTATACGTGCACGTGATGTGAATAATTTTTTTAAAAAAATATTTCTAGTTTCTAAAAAAAAGTTAATTTAAGGTCTCAATCTTCTAATCGACACTGCTATGCGAAAATTGAAACTCGTCAAATTGACTACGTATGTAGTTGCCTTTCTATTGTATTTAACCCCCGCATTTGCCCAGAATCGAACTGTCTCGGGAACCGTAACGGATCAATCCGGAAAGGGTATTCCTGGTGTTACTGTTTCGGTGAAGGGTACGAACACATCTACCCAGACAGATGCCAATGGGGTTTACCGCATCCAGGCAGCGGATAATGCCACGCTTGTATTTACTTCAGTAGGCTATGGTGCCTCCGAACTGAAAGTGGACGGACGCTCTGCTATTGATGCTTCGCTTTCGCCTTCAAATGACAATCTCTCCGAGGTTGTTGTAATTGGTTATGGTACCGCCCGCAAAAAAGATTTGACAGGAGCTGTATCTACAGTTACTGAGAAGAATTTTAATAAAGGCGTGTATACTTCACCCGATCAGTTGATCCAGGGTAAAGTATCTGGAGTACAAATCACCAATAACAGTGGTACACCTGGTGGTGGTGCTACTATTAAGATTCGCGGAAACTCTGCGTTGACCGGTAGTGGTAATCCACTTTTTGTAGTTGATGGAGTAGCCCTTGATGGCAGATCTCCCAGGCCAGGACTTGGTGACCTTGGTATTGGCGGTAGCAATCCGGGAAACAACCCGTTGAACTTCCTGAATCCTTCGGACATTGCATCTATAGATGTATTGAAAGATGCATCTGCTACAGCCATTTATGGATCCCGGGGCGCTTATGGAGTGGTGATCATCACCACCAAAAGAGGCCAGTCGGGACAGCCAAGAATTGATTTTGGAACTTCTATCGGATTTTCCAATGTCATGAAAAAGATCGAAGTATTGAATGCCAGCCAGTTCAGGTCAGCTTTATCTTATTATGGTTTAACAAATTCTAACGACAAGGGCGGTAATGTGAATGCCTTTGATGAGATCACAAGACGTGGAATTGTTCAAAACTATAATGTAGGTATCAGTGGTGGTAATGAAAATGCAAAGTTCCGCCTGTCGCTTGGAGCATTGAACCAGGAAGGGATTGTTCGTAAATCAGGTATTAAAAAATACACTGCCAACCTGAATGCCCAATTGAAGTTCCTGGAAAGCAGGAATCTTGGACTGGATATCAATATCATCCCCAGCCAATACCAGGAAGCAATTGCTCCTATTTCTAATAATGCCGGATCCCGCGGAAGCTTAATAGGTAATGCACTTCAGTGGAATCCAACTGAGGCACTTATCGTTAAGAATTCACGTGGACAGGATTCTTTGAATGTAGTTAGGGGGGGTGATCTTATCAATCCATTAGCCTTGCAAAGAGCTTTTGATGATAATTCAAAAGTGACAACGATCCTTGCCAGCATCTCTCCTTATTTTAAGTTTACCAACTGGCTGGAATACCGTTTCCTGTATAGCATCAATTATGGTACTGGTACTCGCCGTACTTCACTTCAAAACTTTATCAATTTCAATGATGTTATCGATATAGGACGTGCCAGAATAGCTGGTTCTGAATTGACCACACAGCAAATTACTCATACCCTTAACTTGAATAGATCTTTGACTTCAGATCTGAATTTGAATGCTGTAATAGGTTATGAGTACACCAAATATGGTAACAAAGGATATGATATGGGTGGTTATGGGCAGGCTAGGGATCCAGGAGGTTTTGGTAACTATGGTTTAGACTACACTAATTATATTCAGTTCTCAAATCCAACTAACAGAACTATTAGTTCTTTTGTTGATCCAACATCTGAATTGCAATCTTATTTCGCAAGAACAGTATTTAATCTACAGGATAAATATTTACTGACTGCAACAATAAGGAGAGATGGCTCATCAAAATTTGGTAAAGATAGACGGTATGGAAATTTCCCTTCTTTTGGTGCAGCATGGGTGATCAATAAAGAAGACTTTTTTCCAAAGTCAGATGTGCTCAATACACTTAAGTTTCGTGCGGGTTGGGGTAAAACAGGTAACCAGGAATTTGCTGCAGGATCTGACATAGCCAGGTGGTCATTTAGTAGCGGAGGTGGTTTGATCCAAAATAATGCGGCTAATGATTCATTGGGTTGGCAGGCTGACAGGCAATGGAACATAGGTCTTGACGCAGGAATTTTAAACAACCGTATTAATGTTACACTTGACTATTTTAATAAAAATACTTCGAGTTTACTTTTTCCAAGTATTCCAGCAGTACCTGCTCCATTCGGCGGTGCTGTTAAATGGAAAAATCTGGATGGAAACATCATTAATAAAGGCTTAGAAGTTGCAGTCAATGCTTCCATTATTGATCAAAAGGATTTTGGATGGGATTTTGGTGTGAATGCAACTTTTATATCCAATAATGTTACAGGTATCAATTTTTCAATTCCTACCGGTGGATTGAGTGGACAAGGTAGTAGTGGTAGTACTGTTGAGGTGATTAGATCCGGACTACCAATTAATGCATTCTATACAAGGGAATACTTAGGCATGGATAAAACAACAGGTTTAGCCAGTTATACCGATGATGGTGATGTTTTACATTATGTTGGAGATCCTAACCCTCATAAATTATTAGGGTTGAGTACCTCTATAAGGTTTCAAAAGCTGACCTTATCTGCCAATGCAAATGGAGCTTTTGGGCATAAAATATATAATGAGACATTTAATAACGTTATCAACGTTGGTAGTCTAAATAATGGTAAGAATATTGCCTTATCTGTTTATCAGGATCCAATAAAGGAATCTTTTGCTAATCCAGTAACTGCTTCTTCCCGATTTCTTGAAAATGGCAATTACCTGAAGTTGACAAACGCTTCTTTAAATTATGCTTTAGGTAATGTTGGTAAGATTTTTAAAGGCATCAATGTATATGTAACTGGTCAAAATTTATTTGTTATTACAAAGTATAAAGGTTTTGATCCTGAAGTAAACGTGGATAAGAATATTGATGGTATTCCTTCTGTAGGAATCGAATACATACCCTATCCATCAGCACGTACAGTAACATTTGGTGTAAACTTTTCACTGTAAAACCAGTTAAATTTTAAATTATGATTCGCAAATCAATATTTTTGTTAAGCTTTTTCTCGCTTACGCTGGTCAATTGTACCAAGCTGGAAGAAAAATTCAATGGTCAGTTGACTGTTGACCAGGTAGGGTCAAGCGGTGGGGGTACAGCAGATGCACTTCTAACCGGAGTTTATACCACTTTAAGAACCACTTTCCAGGACCAAGCTGGTGTATATGCGCTGGAAGAAATGACCACTGATGAACTGATAGGGCCAACCCGCGGTGGTGACTGGGATGATAATGGTGCCTGGCGCGTATTGCATTCTCACCGCTTTGATGCTGACCATATTAGGGTTAGAGAAGTATTTACAGCATTAAATGGTGCTGTGTATGCTGCCACAGATATGCTGCGTTTTAATCCAACTGCTCAACAGGCAGCAGAAGCAAAAATGATTCGCGCCTTTTCTCAGTTTATGATCCTTGATGGCTGGGACCAGGTTCCCTGGAGAGACAGGGGTGAAGGACCTAACGTGGCTCCAAGAGTGAAAAAAGGTGTGGAAGCATTGACATGGATCACTGATACCGTTGAATCAGTATTAAATGATCTTCCGGATGGTCCAAAAAGTAGAGCCAACAAAGATGCAGCCAGGGTATTGTTAATGAAATGCTACCTGAATAAGGGCGTATATGCCAATCGTGCTGCTCCAACATTTGATCCAGCCGATATGCAAAAGGTTATTACATTGGCAGACCAGATCATCAATAGCGGACGTTATTCATTTGCACCTAATTATTTTGACAACTTTGCACCCGCTAATACTACTATAGGAAAAGAGAATATCTGGGTACAGGAGAATGTAGGAGGAGTTGATCCTGCATCCTCTACCGTAAGGTCACGCTATCATAGCGTAATGCACTATAACCAGCAACCTTCCGGATGGAATGGCTTCTCTACTTTGTCTGATTTCTATAATAAGTTTGAAGCTACTGATGTAAGAAGGGGAGTGGCGTATCCGGCCAATGATCCTGCTTATTCCAATCCGGGCAATCATGTGAATGTGGGTTTCCTGGTGGGCCAGCAATATGATATGAAAACTGGTGCTGCTTTGAAAGACAGGACTGGGGCACCACTGAGCTTTACTCCTGAAGTTCATATTATTGAGAAGGGAACTAACCTTGAAGTGACAGGTATTCGTCCTTATAAATATCCGATCGATTATGTGCATGCTGATAACGGTTTTGTTGATAATGATTATCCCTATTTCCGTTATGCTGATGTATTGCTGATGAAAGCTGAGGCATTATTGCGCACTAATAATGCAGCCGCCGCATTGACAATAGTGAACAATCTTCGCGCTGATAGAAAAGCTTCACCTTTGGCTTCATTAACTCTTGATAATTTAATAGATGAAAGAGGAAGAGAATTAAATATGGAAAGCTGGAGAAGGCAGGACCTGATCCGTTTTGGTAAATTCCTGGATGCATGGCAGGAAAAACCTGCTAGTGATCCCAGGTATTTGTTGTTCCCGATACCTAACGGTCAGCTGGCAGCTAACCCCAACCTGGTTCAGAATCCAGGGTATTAATAATCTCTATAGAAGTTTTTATAAAAGGCCATTGAAAAATGGCCTTTTTCTTTTAGGAAAACGTTTCTTTATCTTTTTGTATTCTATTAAATTAATTGAATAAATTGCTCTCACTGACTGAAGACCTTATAACCTGTTAGATACAACTGCTTGGGGCCACGTTTGGGACCGATGCTTTATGAAAAAATGAAAAACTTACTTTTTCTTATTGTTGCTGTGTGCTTGCTGTTCTCCTGTAATAAGCCTGCAGAGAAGACATTGTTTCAATTGCAGGAAAAGACCGGCATTGAGTTCAATAATACTGTTGTGGATGGACAGTTAGACAATGGCTTTTACTTCCGTAATTTTTACAATGGTGGTGGGGTAGCCTTGGGAGACATCAACAATGATGGTTT
>JAEZLJ010000021.1 GCA_023415275.1 Bacteroidota bacterium | reverse complement strand
CTCCACCGCCGCGGTTGTTATGAAACTTTCCGCGTTTCTGGCGTCCGTAGCCACCACGATCCCTGTCGCGGTCCTGCGAAGGGCGGTAAGCCTTCACATATGGTGTGTTGGTAAACTCCAGTTGTCCTTCGGTAATGTTGGTCAACTCGCTTTGAATGGCATCGTCATGCACTACGTCCTTGTGCCAGTTGTTATAGGCCAGCTTCATATAATAGGCTATGGCATTGGCAAATCCCTGGCGCTTCTCGGGGCTTTCTTCTTTCAGTGCTTTGTTGATCACTAGCTCCAGGTTCTTACCCAGGTGCGAGTATTTAGGATAACGCTTAGGATAAGGAATGGGTTCTGGCTTGGCCTTGTAAGTTTCTTTTTTTGGAATGGGATAGGGACTATCCACATCCAGCTTAAAATCGCTTATATAAAAAAGATGATCCCAAAGTTTATGGCGGAAATCCTCCACGTTCTTTAAATGCGGATTTAAAAATCCCATCAGCTCTATCACCACGTATGCCTGCTTCTGACGACGTTCCCTGTCTTCTATGGACAGAAGGTGCTCCACCATCTTTTGAATGTGGCGCCCGTACTCACGCATCGTCAGGTAATTCCTGGTAGTATTGTATTCCATTGAAAGCAAATGTAATAAACAAGGTGATTTAGACAATAGCCGGTACTAAAATTAACGCATAAGCTTTTCCAGGGGCCGCCAACCGGCTGCAAAGTACTGCCAGAGCAAAGGCTTACTGGTTCCTTCTATATATGCCCGAGGATCCCTTGGGTATCCTTCAGTCGTAGTTCCTCCCTATCTCCGGTATAGCAACTCCCTATCTAAGGTATGGATACTCCGTGCGGGCACGGAGTATCCTGGGCTTTGCTATACCGGAGATAGGGAGGAGGTGGCAAGGAGGTAGCAAGTAAATATGGCTTTTGACAACCGCCTTTGCTGCCGGGGAATAGCTGTTGGTAAAAGCAGGCTTAAAGGCAGGCTATATGTTATTAAGAAATTCTCTATAGGGTTTGGTTTAACAACCTTGCTTTGGATTTGGTAAACCAACTTTCAAAGCAATGGTTCCAGGCTTCCGGATTTCCATTTTTGCCATTCCCCATTCTTTTCCACCGCCTGTAATATTAACCAGTGGGGCTGTAACAGGAAGGAGATTACATTCGTTATACGAAAGACTTCGTTATTAGATAGATAAAAAACTTAAACCAATCAGTATGAGTAAAATTTTGATGGCAGTTGCTGCCGGATTAGTAATGGTGAGTGCAGCACAGGCACAAAAAAAAGAAACCATTGAAGGCAATGGCAAGATCGTTACACGCGATGTAAAAGTTACTTCTTTCAACAGCTTAAAAGCCACAGGGGTGTATGAGCTGAAGCTATCGCAGGGAAGTTCAGAGGCTGTAAAAATTGAAGCCGATGAGAATTTGCAGGACCTTTTCCAGGTGCATAATGACGGGGATAAACTGGTGATTGAGATGAAAAAGATGGAAAACAAGAACCTTAATTTCAAGACCAAGCTAAAGGTATATGTAACCTTCAAGAACCTTAAAGAAATGGAGTTGAGCACTGTGGGCAATGTAGCCTCTGAGGAGCAATTATCTTTTGGCGACCTGGATCTGAAGAATAAAAGCGTGGGCAATGTGGACCTGAAACTCACCGCTTCCAAAATAGATATCAAGAACAGCAGTGTGGGTAATGTGCATTTAAGCGGAAAGGCGGAAAATGCAGTAGTGAAAAACTCCGGTGTGGGATCCATTGAGGCAGGCAACTTCGTGGTGCAGACCATGAACATTGAAAATACCGGTGTCGGTCATGCGGAGGTGAATGCTGCCAAAGACCTGAAGGTGAAAGACTCCTTCCTGGGCAAGGTGAGGAACAAAGGCACTGCCACTACTAAAAGAATGAATACGGTGAAGGTGTAGGCTGTGATTTGAAAAGTTAACAGGTTGACAGGTTGACAAGGAATGCTTAATCCTTGTCAACCTGTTTCTTTTTAGTATTATCCTTTTTTGCGGTTCAGAATACTCCAGTCGGTATCTTCCAGCACTATGGTGTTAGAGAGGGTGCCCAGTTCATCTATCTGCATTTCCACCACATCACGATCCTGCAGCCATTGTTCCTGGTAATCAGGGTTATTTAATTTACCTGTACCATTCAATTCCAGGAAGCATCCTGTGCCTACGGTGCCGCTTCCAATGATATCGCCCGGAAAAAGGTCCACGCCATAGGAGGCTCTTTCAATGATCTCAGCGAAGGTCCAGTCCATATCTGACAGGTTGCCTTCACTTACCTGCTTTTCATTGACAGTGCAGGTCATTTTTAAATTCCATGATTTACCCACATGGCCTTCTTTAGGCGCTACTTCTAAAGGTTGCAATTCATCTAATGTCACCAGCCAGGGACCAACCGTGGTAGCAAAATCCTTTCCTTTTGCCGGGCCGAGGTTCAGCAGCATTTCTTCCATCTGCAGGCGGCGGGCACTCAGGTCGTTCATGATCATCAATCCACCAATATATTCATCGGCTTCTTCTGCCTTGATATTCCTGCCGGCTTTGCAGATCACAATGGCCACTTCCAGCTCAAAATCGAGCTTTTCCAGGTGATCAGGCATGCAGGTAACTTCTCCTGGTCCTTTGATGCTATGGTGGTTGGTAAAATAAAAGATGGGATACTGGTCAAATTCAGGGATCATGTCCACCTTCCTGTTGCGCCGCGCGGCCGCCACATGCTGGCGAAAGGCATAGGCATCGCGGCAGGATGGAGGATAGGGCACTGGGGCCAATAATTCCAGGCTTTCCACCGGCTTACCCTTGCTTCGCCCGATCCTACCTTCCCGGATCATGTCCACTCCTGCCTGAGCCACCGGAAAGCACTCTTCCCAATAGGCAAGGAACATGCTCATATTGCCCGGCAGATCGGGATGTACCGATTCCATATCATACACTAATCCATCTACCAACAGGCCTAGCTGGTCATGATCTTCATTCAGGTAAGTCACTAACTTCATAGCTATCGTTTGAGTTGCCAAAAATAGTGAGGATGAAGTGTTGTTGGACAGCTTTGTTTCTGCAAGGCAGATAGTTGATAGGAATGACCGGGTTGATTCCTGTATGCATTAATTTAAACCAGGGCTGGCATGAATGAATTCTTTACAGCTTGTAATAAGCAACAGTGCACATGGGTAAGCATTGCAAAACTTATAAAGAAGCTTTTCTTCAATGACTCCCTGGTACATACTGGCAAGAAAGATGGAAACACTCCACATGCATAGTCATTAGCCTAGGTGAAATACATGCCTGCAGGCTCAAGGCCTATCAATCTCTCAACCTATTCTTATCGTGGTAAACAGCATCGGCGTTATCATCCCCCAGGAAGCTATTTACCCGGTGCAGCAGGTATTCCATATGAAAGGGTTTAGGCAGGATGTCATCTGCGCCAAACAACAAAGCCCTACCGGTACTATAATCATAGCCCGAGATGAGGATCACTTTGGAATGCGGGTAGCCATCAAAGTTTTTTAATTTCCAGCAAAGCTTTCGGCCATCTTCGCCATTGATATTGATATCAAGCAATACCAGGTCTGGTACAAACTGTGGTATGATGTCTTCAGCCTCGGGAAGGCTGGCTGCGGTTTCTATAGCGTAACCTTCTTTATCCAACTGGCGTTCTAACAACATCAGCAGGTCAAGGTCATCATCGATGATCAGGATCCGTTTAGGAAGCCTTCTAAACTCGGCACACATGGTCAGGGCAATAAATTGGTTAATCAATTGGATTAGCAACGGCTTTCAACGGATAGGATTACGGGATGTTTTCACAGTGCGTTACTACAACGAACCTGGAGGATAAAGGATTAAAGGGTTTTCAGAGGAAAAAAGTAGAAGTTGACTGATATTGGATTAGGTTTTTCTGGATATGGAAAACAAAAACTTACTGGACGGTTTTCTGGACATTGGACCCGATTGAAATCGGGAGGATTGATATATCTATCAATCAACTTCTAACACAAAAATAGCTTGCTCTGTAACCCTGGACAAGAGCAGTTTTAACCTATTTTGAGCATATGGTATTTACTGAAACAGATGATGATTTTTGGGAAGATTACGAATGCGTTCAATAGTAGTTATACGTAATGCGGTTTAGTTCCAGTTGATAGCTTCCCAATCCAGCTTATATGGTTCAAGTGGACCTGCTGCTATTTCTTCCCTGGTATTGGAAACCGGATCAGCGTCGAAGTTCATTTCCCATGTGGTTATTTGTGTATCCATGATGGTTTTTTTAATTAGACGTGGTTTATTGGATTTTGTTTACTATAAAACTAAAACGATTATTGAGAAAGAAGGTTTATTTAGCAATTCATTTTGTTCACTGCTTAATAACAGGGGGTGAAAGAGGGGAAAGGGAAGTTAAAAATCAAAAGTAAAAAGTAAAAAATAGCCCTTCTTTGCCTGCTGCCTTCCTTTAAGGTAAAAGCTCGCTTGCGGCTGGTAACTACACCCATTTATTTTTACGGAGTGCATGGCATTGTCGTTGCATAGTAGAGATTGGATAATGGTATCTCCTGGCTTATAAAAACAGAACAATGAAAAGATTATTATTTTCCGGATGTATTGCCTCCCTTGTATTCTTCAGCAATTGCGCCCGCAACCCGGTGACGGGCAAAAAGGAAGTGGTTTTAATGTCTGAACAACAGGAATTGGCGCAGGGAAAGGAAGCAGATCCCCAGGTTATTCAGCAGTTTGGCCTCTACCCGGACTCTGCCATTCAGCGCTTCATAAATGAAAAAGGTAAGCAGATGGCAGCCATCTCTCACCGGCCCAATATAGAATATAACTTCAGGGTGTTGAATTCCAACGTGGTAAACGCCTTTGCCATTCCCGGTGGGTATGTATATTTTACGCGTGGCATTATGGCCTATTTTAATAATGAGGCTGAATTTGCGGGTGTGCTAGGCCATGAGATCGGTCATATTGCTGCCCGACATTCAGTAGCCCAGCAAAGGGCTTCCATGTTAGGGCAACTGGGCATCATTGCCGGTATAGTGATCAATCCGAACCTGGCGCAGTTTGCCGACCTGGCTTCACAAGGCTTGCAGCTCATGATGTTGAAGTACAGCAGGGATGATGAACGCCAGGCCGATGAATTAGGTGTGGAATATTCTTCCAAGATCAATTATGACGCCCAGCAAATGGCCGACTTTTTCAATACGCTCAAGCGCCAGGAGCAAACCAGCGGTGCTGAGGCACTTCCTCCCTTCCTGTCCACCCACCCCGACCCGGGAGAACGCAATGTGACTGTAGCCAAACTGGCCACAGAATGGAGACAGAAACTGAATCTTACCAATCCAATGGTCAACTCGGAAAGCTATTTACGAAGAATAGAAGGATTGGTCTATGGTGATGATCCCAGGGAGGGATACCTGGAAAACCAGGTGTTTTATCACCCCGAGCTGAAGTTTCAGTTCAATGTACCTACTGGCTGGGCTTATCAAAACTCACCCCAACAGGTGCAGATGGCGCCTAAAGATGGAAAAGCCCTGATGATATTCATGCTGGCCCCCGGAAAGACCTTGCAGGAAGCGGCTAATGCCCTTGTGCAGCAGTATAAATTACAACCTGTAGAAACCAGGGAAGTGAATGTGAATGGCTTACCAGCCGTAGCCATGGTGGCAGACCTTCCGCAGCAACAGGGGGTAATAAGGACCCTGTCTTACCTGATACAGGATGGCAATATGATTTATCATATGATCGGCTTGTCTGCTCCTGCTGACTTTAACGCTTACAGCACCTATTTTACCAACAGCATGCAAAGCTTCAGGAGGCTGACGGATGCCAGCAAGATGAACCGGAAACCCGAGCGTATACATATTAAATCCGTAGCACAGGCAGGCACCCTGGAACAGGCATTGCGATATTATAATATGCCTGCCACCAGGCTGGAAGAACTGGCCATACTGAATGGCATGAACCTGAAGGACAACCTGAAAAGTGGTACGCTTATCAAGATAGTGGGTGAGTAATACACCTTACAAAACAAAAAAGCCTGTGCATTTTTATGCACAGGCTTTTTTTATATCATCTAGGATCAGCTATTTAAAATGGGAGAAGACTGCAGGTAATCAGCAGACGGATGGTACACAAAAAGTACAGAGCCGTCTTTGATAATGTTGATGACTTTTGCATATTCATTGACAGGCAAAGCAGGACATCCCTGGCTGCGCCCCATATACCCGCTGTTAACCCTGCCGGCATTTACATAAGGAGCACCATGAACTACTACTCCACGGGCTTCGGCATTTGAATTGAATCCCTCTTCCAGGCCATTGATGCGCAAAGACAAACCATGCTTGCCGGTATAAGTATTTTCGGTTACATAAAAACCAAGGCTGCTTTCTTCTGAGTTCATTTGATTAGAAAACTTCTCAGCCATATCTATACCTGAATTCTTACCATGTGAGACAAAAGTGTTCCATACCAATTGGTGCTTTTGCATATCCAGGATATAAAAGCGCTTCTTCCTGGACGACTGGCTCAGGTCAACAATGGTTAAATATGGATTGTTCACCTTTCCCAAACTGTCCAGCTTGTCAAAACCCTTCACTGCATATTCAACAGCCTCATGAGTAAGCCCCAAAGAATCAAGGTGCAAACTATCCATTAATGTATCTACCAATGAAGGTGCATTAACGGAAGAGGTGGAATCTACCTTTTTTGATGCAGCGATCTCATCATTATTATCCTTATTGTTGAATGATAAGAACAGTAATGAAAAGGACATAATAAGGGTAGTGAAGAAGATGGTTTTTTTCATGGTCAAATGGGTTTTAAGTAAGAAGGGAGCACAAATTTCGTATTTCGATGGCAGTTAGAAAAGTTAATAGCGCGTCTTATACTAATATTAAGAAATGTGCAACAGATTACCCTATTGCAGCGCCGCCGCAAAGCTTGTAGAACTTTTCTAATTCAGTAACCTCGGCAGTAGTTAAGGTCTCATTATTATCATAACGCAATTTGAAAAACAACACTCTTTTATGCTGGGGATATTTGGCCAAAACTGTTTGCACCATAGTGCCTATTCTTTCATCTTTTTGATAGAGGGGGGTAATGGCAGGCTTCTCTGATTTGTACCTGTTAGGCCTTTTCAAAATCTCAGCCTGGAGCGTAGCTCTTTTATTATCGGGGATGGTGTGTAAATTCTGTGTTTTTTTAAATAATCCTTCCAGTTGCTTTTTACTCAGGCCACCGCGCTCCTGGTACTGGCTTCTGAGACTTTGCAGGAAAGCAGAATTGGGATATGCAGCCACGGCAGCATCCAGGATATCCAGGATCACATCAACATCAGGTTTCTTGCGGTACATGTTTGATAAAACAGCAATGTACTGAATAAACCCGCTTGTCTATTTAAATGGCTCTACTGTTCTTTTAGAAAGCATTTTGGCATCATCCGTCCAGTCTTTCCTGTCCATCAGCAACAATACGATACCCAGGATACAAGTGCCCGCCAATACACAAAGGCCCAGGATGAGTCCATGCTGGGGTTCGCCATATACTACCTGCATGCCATTTTCCATGACAGTGGTGCGTACACTGGTGGACCTGTAAATAGCATAGCCCAGGGATAACAGCCCAAGAAGGGAGAAGATCAGAATATAGGTGCGTTTAGTCATAGCCGATACTTACGGATGGTAATCTTTCAAAATTAATACCAATGCTGAACTTATGCAACAGCGAGTGGCTTATTACGCTCTCGATGCATGTGACAAGCTTACTGCTGAAGGCAAATCAAAGACTGATATATTGGTGAAGGTGGTCGATCGTTTCCTGCTGCATCAGAATGGTCTCTTTTACCACGTCACTCATGGATACAATTCCCTTTAATTCATTATTAGAAAATACAGGTATATACCTGATGTTATGTTCTGACATCAGTTCCATGCAATGCTCAACGGTGTCTTTAGGAGATACATGAGGCAGGTCGGTGGACATGATCTCTTCCACTCTTGTATCTGTGGAGCTTTTTCCTTTTAAAATTACCTTGCGGGAATAATCTCTTTCTGTTACTATGCCACAATAGTTTTGGGCTTCATCCAGCACTATGACAGAACCAATGTTCTTTTCTGCCATTAATTTCAAAGTATCAATTACAGTTGCGTGTAAAGGAATTGAAATAGCATGGGCTCCTTTACGTGAAAGGATCTGGTTGACAGTATGCATAGTAAAGATTATTTAAAGGTAATTTACCGAAAAAAAGACCACTAAAAAATGATTTTTTATAACAGGGCCTAATCATTTCCGGTCATCCTTAGTGTATGGATTAATTTTCCTTTACCTAGTCCATTTCTGCTCTTCTTTCACAAGTGGCCAACAGGCATTATAACACACTTGTTTTATTCTTTGTATAGACCTCAGGATCATGCTTTTCCATCCACTTTCCCGGGCTGGCAATTTCTGTCCAACCAAATTGTTTATACAGGCCATGGGCATCGCTTGTCAACAATATCCAACGCCGGAGCCCTTGCACGCCCGGATGTTGCATGATGTTTTGCAACAACCATTTAGACAAACCCTGTCCGCGAAACTCAGGAATGATAAATACATCGCCCAGGTAGGCAATAGTGGCGTAGTCAGTGATCACACGGGCATATCCTATCTGCCTGTCATGATAAAACAATCCAAAATTCAGAGAGTGATCAGCTGCCTGCCGCACCCGATCGAAAGGAATGTTTTTACTCCAGTATGCTTCCTGTGATAAAAAATGGTGTATGAAGGGAAGGTCCAGTTTAGACCTGTCAGTAGTAATGAAAAAGGCATCCCTGTGAACGGTAAAAATATCCATTTTGCAATCTGTGTTTGATGAAAAATATGGAGCAGTATAAGCCATGCAAACCAGTCCCGGCATAGCTCATGCGCAAATATTTAAATGTGTAATTATCATAACATGTGCTGACGGCCGTCATTCAAATGGGCTATTAGGTGGTCTAACTTGAAGTATTAATCATCCAACCAAAACTAACGCGTATGAAACAGAAATTTACCGGCAGTAAAATTTTATTGGCTATTATATTTTTTATCTGCCCAAGCCTTGTAAGTTTTTCCCAGGTATTGCTCAATCCAAAACTGCAACCAAAGTTTGTCAACCCACTTCCCATACCTACTGTGATCGATGGCCGCAATGGCGGCTTATTTACCATCGGCGTCAGCCAGTTCGAGCAATGGCTGGGGTTAATAGACCCAGTGAATAAGACCATATTAAAGACAACTGTATGGGGATACAATGGAACCTACCCGGGGCCCACCATCCTGGCTAAGAAAGATATCCCGATCCAGATCTTTTGGCGAAACAACCTGGTGAATGGGTTGAATCAGCCCATCCCGCATTTGTTGCCTGTAGACCCAACTGTTCACTGGGCATTCGAAGAAGAAGAGGGATGGGAAAACCTGGGCGTTCCAATTGTTACACATTTACATGGCGGCCATACAGAATCGGCCAGTGATGGCCTGCCCGAGGCCTGGTTTACACCCAACTTTAGTGTAAAAGGAAAAGGATTTGTGAAAGGTGATGCGGAGCCCTATTATTATGCCAATGACCAGCAAGCTGCCACATTATGGTATCATGATCATGCATTAGGCATCACCCGCTTAAATGTTTATGCGGGAATGGCTGGCTTTTATTTAAACACCGATGCTAATGAAATAAGCTTACAAACCGGAGGTAAGCTGCCTGCTTCACCCTATGATATTGGGCTTGCCATCCAGGACAGAATGTTTACCAATGATGGAAAACTGTATTATCCTTTTCAATCAGAAACAGAAACGCCTTCCAATTCCTTACCCAGTGTTTTGCCTGAATTTTTTGGCAACTTTATCCTGGTTAATGGCATGACATGGCCATTGCTGGAAGTAGAGCCCAGACAATACCGTTTCAGGATATTGAATGGTTCTGATTCCCGCTTTTACAACCTCGCCCTTTCCAGTGCCCAACCCTTTATTCAGATCGGTACGGATAATGGCTTTCTATCTGCACCTGTGAGCCAATCACAAATTCTTTTAGGACCCGGAGAAAGAAAGGATGTCATACTTGATTTCTCCTCACCCGCCTTAAATGGTCAAATGATCATCATGCGCAATAATGCCAAAACACCTTATCCTAAAGGGCAATCTATTGACCCCTCCACGACCGGGCAAATAATGGCTTTTAAAGTAAGCAAGGCCCTGAATTCAAATTATCCCTTAACAGCGCTGCCCACGACGTTACAACCTTCCATACCCGCTTTACAAACTACTCTTCCCGCAAGAAAGCTCGTACTGTTTGAATCCACAGATGAAATGGGCAGACTGAAACCCATGCTGGGAACCTTTGACAATGGGGTTCTTGAGTGGCATGATGCCATCACTGAAAACCCTAAACTGAATAACACGGAGATATGGGAGATCTATAATAATACCATGGATGCGCATCCGATTCACCTGCATTTAGTAAGCACTCAGTTGGTAAACAGACAAAAGTTCCAGGGAACTGTTGATGGTAATGGAAGATTAAGTAAGGTAAGAATGATGGGACAGCCCATGCTGCCAGGTGCAGAGGAAAAGGGCTGGAAGGATACCTGGGTCATGAATCCCGGGGAAGTGAACAGGGTAATTGCCACATTTGATAAGGAAGGCCTATATGTATGGCACTGTCACATTCTTTCGCATGAAGATCATGAAATGATGCGGCCCTATTTTGTAGGTACCATGAATGAACAGCCAACAATGAAGAAAGCTGTTACTGAAAGCAACAATCTTGAGAGCTTATGGCAAGCCAAAGTATATCCTAATCCATTCAGCAGTACTGTTACTATTGAATTGAATCTACCCGCTAAAGAAGATGTGTCCATTAACCTATATGACAACAAAGGCAGCCTGTTGAAAAATATCTTTAAGGCAGGGAAACCGGCAGGTACTACACGTTTTTCCATTGATGGGAGTAACCTGTCAAATGGCGTTTACTACTGCGAGATAGCCGGTAAGGGTGAAAGGATATTAAAAAAACTGGTGTTGCAGAAATAGTATAATAGAAAGGGGCTAAAAAGTCCCTTTTCTTTTTTCTTTATAGCTTTCGGTTTCAGTAAAAATTCTTTACCGGCCAAATTGAGGTGCAGGCACAGGAATTGGACTGGATTGATTTCCATAATTTTCAATGTTATCCAAAGAAGAAAGAAACATAGCTTATGGTATTACCTCGCCTTTTGGGGCTGTGTAGCTACCGGTCTGATATACCTGTCGATTGGTGTCATTGCTATACTTTCATTTTATAAATTAAAAAGGGGTGGTGCTGATGAAGCCAGCCTGCTTGCTTTTTTAGACCAGTTCTTTATTGGAAAGATATTTATTGGCTTTATACTACTAGGAATGGTCAGCTATACCATTTGGCGGATCTATGAAGCTGTGAAAGATCCCTATGCATATGGTAAAGACCTGAAAGGAATATTAAGAAGAACAGTCACAGCCTTAAGCAGTTTAGCAGATATTCTTATTGCCTTCTCGGCCCTCCAGGCTTTATCGGGTACCGGGGATATTAAAATTACAGGTCAGCCAACAGCTCAAAGAAATATGGCCCGACACCTTCTTACAGAGGACTGGGGTTATGAGTTGCTGCTGGCAGCAGGTATCATCACCTGTATGGTAGCCATTGTTCAACTGGGTTATGTGATCACCAGGACTTATGTGGAAAGAATGGATATCAAATACATGAAGCAAGCCAATAAAAACATCATTCACACACTTGCCTGGGCGGGTCATTTTGCCAGGGGTATCATATTAGGCATCATTGGTTTTTTCTTCATCAAATCCGCTATAGAAGCTCACCCGCAACTGGTAGTTAATACTGACAAGGCTTTTGATTTTATAGGTGATCATGTGGGCCATGTATATTTTATCGTAGTTGCCATAGGCACCATCTGCTATGGATTGTTTATGTTTTTATTTGGGTGGTACTACGATACTGATAAAGGATAAAGGGATGATTATATTATACCGAGGAGCCAGCCAGGAAGTTCTCTTACTGGTTAAGACTTGTCATTGCTATAGTACAATGTGGCTATACACTATAGGAATTGTTTCAGCCATTTTTTCGCTTCCTGGTCATCGGTAAATGTTTTTATAGGAATGGGTGGCGGCTTCAGCCTGAAAAGGATCTTCATGATAAATTGTGACAAACCTGGTGGGGACACCATAGCCATGGCCGAATAAATCAATGGCAACTGTGTAGTGGAAAATCTTCTTGTCTCTTTATCCGGGACAGGGGAATCACAGAGGTAGATCAAAAGAGGAACTCTTTTGTTTTGGGTGATTTCCTTAACCAGTGCCACATTAGCTGTTATGTTAGCCACCGTTCTCCTTGGACCTTTAGATAGGGACACCAGGATGCCCTCATCAAACCAGTAGGTAGCGATCTCGCCTTCGTAAACAGGCCTATCTTGAGGAATGGTCATTGATATGCCGGTTTGTTTTTCCATTATTGCCCTGCCAGTATAAAAATAGGTTTGGCACTATACTTTACAGTGAGCTTACCATTGACGCTGATCTTTTCATTACGCATGGTTCCTTTTCCATCTTCAAATTCCTTTTTTGTAACAGTGCTTATACCCGGTATCGACAATTCATAAGTTCCGGTGGTTTCTGTAAAAACTGGACGACTGTTCTTTTCTTTTTTCATCTGTTCTACACCCCAGATGGCATACATCACATCATTTCCCTTTTTAAATTTTAAAACCCTTGGGGTTTCACTCACCCTGCTGTCAAATACATAATCGCCCAGTTCACCCACTTGTTTGAAATAATCTCCTACCAACCGTCGTGAGATGGTCTTATCCTCGTTCTCTCTTAATAAAGACATAGTAGAAAATTGGGTGGCGTCCTTATCAGCCCAGTTGCCATCCTGGTACAGGCGGTACCATTGAGCCCTGTCTATGCCATGGGCGGCATATTCCAGGATGGTTCGCATGGCCCAGTTAGCCCTTGTTTGTTCGGCACTATAGGGTCCATAAGCAGGTGCATTCATTGGCGATTCCGGGTTCACGTCATAACCCCATTCACCTACCCATACTTCGCGGCCTTGAGCATATTTATTGGAATACCATACAAATTCATCAGCGGCCTCCAGCACATTGGAAAGTTCGGGTGGCAGGCCACCCTGCACACCTCCTGCATATTGGCTCACACCACCAGTGTAGGAATAATTATGAAACTGGATGATATCAAAAGGCAAATCAACACTGCCATCTTTTTTTACACCCCTGTTCTTTTTGCTCCACCAATAAACAGACCTCATAATATCAGTAGAGGCAGTGGCCAACCCGGAAGTACTCATTTTTAAATTAGGGTCGGCATTCTTTACGCCACAGTTTTTATACTGCCCTTTATGCCCATCATACATCATGGACCAGGCAGGCGCCAGGTACCTGCCGTTCAGGTAATCATCATAACCTGCCCAGAATGCATTGGGTTCATTCATCCCTTCAAAGACATCGGTGGTGCCGCTGCCTTTTACCACTTCATTGCGGGCCACCCATTGAGAATGTTCGGGATCATAATCCACATGTGACCATACCTGGTAATCCGGCACTTTGGCATTTTTGCCTTTACGGGATCCCATCACGTAGGCCATTCTTCCCAGGACCTCCCAGGTAGAGAGATCACCCCTTTTATGATTGTCGGCATAATAAATATTCAGC
>JAEZLJ010000134.1 GCA_023415275.1 Bacteroidota bacterium | reverse complement strand
GGATAATGTCATCACTCCCTTTCAGCATGCAGGGACCTGTCTGGCACACCTCGAAAAGATAATTGCCTACGGGTTTTAAATTATACATGCTGTAAAAAGTAGCCACCTCATATACCTCGATAGGCTTTAGCTGAAGTATGTCCGCCACATGGTCCATGGCTTCCACGCTCAGCCAGCCACCATTTTCCTCCTGGGCCAGGTGCAGTAAAGGCAACAGCGCACTTTTTTGTTTCCCTTCAGGGTAACGTTCAATGATCTCCTGAACCTTTTTTAGTTTCTCTTCTGAAAATTTCATTTCAAATGCAAAATATATTGGTAATGCATACCGGTATTGCCGCCACGCATTGATATGATTGACAATTTAACCATCCATTTCCCCTGCTATCAGGTTCAATGAAGACATCACAATGATGGCATCACTCAGCATGCTGCCCTTTGTCAGTTCTTCAAATGCCTGGTAATAAATGAAACAAGGCCTGCGGAAATGCAATCGGTATGGTGTTCTGCCTCCATCACTGATCAGGTAAAAACCTAACTCCCCATTAGCCCCTTCCACGCAGTTGTACACTTCGCCCGGCGGTATGTCCACCTCTCCCATAATGATCTTGAAATGGTAAATAAGCGATTCCATTTTCGTGTACACATCCTTTTTCTCTGGCAGGTAGTATTCCGGAACATCAGCATGGAAGATGGTAGCTTCCTCGCCTTTAAAGTCCTGGATCTTTCTATATGCTTGCTCAATGATCTTCAACGATTCACGCATTTCCTGGTTTCTTACCAGGAAGCGGTCATAACAGTCACCCGTAGTGCCGGTAGGAATGATAAAATCAAAATCCTGGTAAGAGCTGTAAGGCGTATGCACACGCACATCATAATCAACACCGGCAGCTCTCAGGTTAGGGCCTGTGAAGCCATAATTCAATGCCCTGTCTGCACTGATGGGACCCGCACCAATAGTGCGCTCCATGAAGATGCGGTTGCGGGCAAAGAGGTTTTCAAACTCTGTCAGCACATCAGGGTACTCCCTCAGGAATTTCTCCAGTTTGGTGAAGGCAATGTCATTAAAGTCACGCTCAAAGCCTCCTATACGTCCAATATTGGTTGTCAAACGGGACCCGCAAACCTCTTCCCAGATCTCATATATCAGCTCGCGGTATTGCATCACATAAAGGAACCCTGTATAAGCACCTGTATCCACACCCACAATAGAATTACAGATCAGGTGGTCGGCAATTCGGGCCAGTTCCATAATGATCACCCTTAAATAATCCACCCTCTTAGGCAGTTGGATGCCCAGTAATTTCTCGCAGGTCATATGCCAGCCCATATTATTGATAGGAGCAGAACAATAATTTAACCTGTCGGTAAGAGGAGTGATCTGGTATAAGGGACGGCGTTCGGCAATCTTTTCAAAGGCCCTGTGAATGTACCCGATGGTTTGCTCAGCAGATACAATCCTTTCGCCATCCAGTTCCAGGATGTTTTGAAACACACCGTGGGTAGCAGGGTGGGTAGGCCCAAGGTTCAACTTGGTGGTCTTTGTTTCAATACTCCCTTCGGAAAGTGTAATATGTTTATCGGTCGTAGACATGAAATATATTAGTCAGCTTTAATCCCACAAGGGGGAGTTCTTAAAAATATCTTGATCCCTGGTCCACTATCATGGCTTTTGAGCCTCGCTAATGGTCGTTGGCGATCCATCTGCCTGCCTGTTACCAAAATCAAAACTTCCTCCCCTTCCAAACATTTCATCATCCTTATCTATCCTTGTCTGGTCTTCCAAAGGAAACTCCTTACGCTGGGGGAAGTAATCCATCTCCTCTACGTTCTGAATACGTATCAGGTTAGGGTGGCCCACAAAGTTCACTCCATAGAAATCATAGGCTTCCCGCTCCTGCCAGTTGGCAGAGGAATATATATTTACAGCACTGAATACATCTGGTTTTTTGATATCAGTAAATACCTTGAACCGAATGCGGCAGTTATCAACAAGATTGTGAAGGTGATAGACCACGGCCAGTTCTCTTCCCTTATAGGCAGGGTAATGAACAGCAGTAAGGTCAGTAAGAAAACGGAATTTTAATTCCTCATCATCAAACAGAAATTGAAGCACCTTCAGGTTCAGGTCTTTTGGAACCTCGAAGGTCAGCATCCCATAAGGCTCTTCAACATTAGTGACCTGGTCACCAAATTTTTCAGTTAGTCGTTGTTTTATTAGGTCGTTCGATAAAGACATAGTTTCTAACTCCAGCCACAACCCAGAATAACTGAGTTTTAGCTTATTTATTGAATTCCGTAGCTTTCTAAAAGTTTCTTATAGTGCTCGCTGTTGCGCCGGCGCAATTCTTCCTTGCCCACCAGGTCCTGCACTTTCATAAATCCGTCCAGGATAGCTTCAGGCCTTGGAGGACAACCCGGCACATACACATCTACCGGTACCACCTGGTCAATACCCTGCAGCACGCTATAGCTGTCAAAGATACCACCACTGCAGGCGCAGGCACCTACTGCCATTACCCAGCGGGGTTCTGCCATTTGCAGGTAAACCTGCTTAACCACGGGCGCCATTTTCTTGGCAATGGTTCCCATCACCATTAACAGGTCACACTGGCGGGGCGAAAATCCTACTCTTTCCGAACCAAAACGCGCAAGATCATAGTGAGAGGCCATAGTAGCCATAAATTCGATACCACAGCAGGAAGTGGCAAAAGGCAATGGCCAGATCGAATTCTTACGGGCCAAACCCACCACATCGCTCAATTTGGAAGCAAAAAACCCTTCTCCCTGGTAGCCCTCGGGCATATCCACCAGGCTGATATCGCGTTCCAGTGGCTTTTGCTTAATATTATATGAAACAGGACGTGCCATAATTTTTCAATTTTAATTGTTCTATTTAATAATTCTCAGCTAAGCAGCACGATTCGTTATTAAATATCAGTCTTCCCAATTCAAAGCTCCTTTCTTTACGATATAAATAAATCCACAAAGGAAAAAAGCAACAAACATTAGGACAGCCCAAAAACCGCTCCAACCTAATCCCCTGAAATTAACCGCATAAGGATAGAAAAAGATCACTTCCACATCAAAAAGCACAAACAATATGGCAACCAGGAAATACTTGATAGCCACCGGCTGGCGGGCATCTCCATGGCTTTCAATACCACTGGCAAAGTTTTGAAGCTTATCTGAAGTGTGTCTTTTAGGCCCCAGCAGATGGGTCACTATCATCAGGGTCCCGATCATGCCTACCACAAATAACAGTTGTATTCCTACAGGGAGGTAGCTTCCCGCGCTGCTTACATCTCTAACCGCCTGGGTTACGTTTGTTTGAAGAAGATGGAACATAAGTTTTTCAAATGGGCAGGCAAAAATAAGCCACAACCGTCAATCTTTATGTATTATTTATATGAGCTTACTCAATTGAAAAAGCCTCCGGTTGGAGGCTAGTTCAGTTGAAATTATGTTTATTATCCTTTTTTCTTCACCTTGGTTGCGGGGGTCTTTGTCTTTTCCTTAGTACTACTTCCAGTCGACCCGCTACTATTATTTTTGGCCGGTGCGGCTGGTTTGGCATTCAATACACCTTCAATGTTTTTCAGGTTGGCATTGGCAGGATCGAATTCCAGTCCTTTTTGTACAAAACCCGCTGCAGCAGCTTTATCATTCTTGATATTAAAGCTGTAGATGGCCAGTGTCTGAGCTGCCCTTACACCCTGGCTCTTGAACCTTACCTTATCGGTGGCAGCAATATCCAATACTTTCTGGTAAGCCGGCATAGCCAGGCCTTGCTCCATGGTTGTGTCGATGGCGGCCAGTGCCAGAGCACTCCAGTAATGTCCCCATATGCTATCTGGGGCAATGGCTATGTATGCTTTAGCTGCACTGTCGGCCTTTTGATAGGCACCTCCAAAGAAGTAAGGCAATGCCACACCATTGATCAACTCTGTAGCATTCCTTTGCTCAGGCTTTCTCAGGTCAAATGAAAGCTTATTCAATTCTGCTTCCAATACACGCTGGTTGTTGGCCTTGGCATCAGTAGCCGCTTTGGTCAACAGGGCTATCTGGCGGGAAAGCACGCTATCGATCTGTACTGCTTTGTACACATCAGTCCTGATCACTTCAGGATCACTTTTACCACAGGCCGTAGCATGCAATAAATAATCTTCTCCAATAATGTCTTCATCCTTGGCATGCTTAAAGAAATCATTTACATACTGGCAGGCAGCGGTAGTATCCTTTAATTCCAGGTAGCTATAGCCCATAAGGCGGTACACCCTTGGCTTTGCATTATTGTTACTTTGAGTAATGATGTTCTTACCAATGCTGACAGCATCTGAAAACTTCTTCTGCACAAAATCTGTCTGGGCCTTCAGGTAGTCATTTTCTACGCTGGGGTCAGAATTGGAAATATATTTAGTGGCAAAGTTTTCGGCAGTTGCAAAATCCTTTTTGTATAAAAGGTTGTAATAATATAGCTGCTCGTAGGCAGGCGCAAACTTGGGATCAGCAGCAAGGGCATTATTCAGATTCTCTAACACAATGTCTGAATAACCTTGCCCAGGCTGAGATTGCGTCTGGTACAACATGGCTGTTCTGTAAATAGCCGGGGCAAAATTGCCCGCTTTGCGGTATGCCTGAACTGCTTCACCCCCCAGGTGCTTCTTACGGTAGGCATTACCAAGCGCAAGGAATACATCTGGATTAGATGGGGCTATCTGTGCAGCCTCGTTCAATTTCGCAATAGCATAATCAAGATCACCTAATTTTTTAGCATCGCTGTAGGCATCAATATTAGCACGTCCAATAGCGGTCAGCACTACCGGATCTGCTCCTTTTCTACCCTTGCTGGCAGTGATAGCCTGCTCAAAATGCTGACGGGCGCCTGCTTTATTGCCTTCCAGTAACTCCACATGACCCATACCTGCTAAAAACAAAGGAGCATTGCCGTTGGAAGCCAATGCTTTTTCATACAGGCTTTTGGCAGCGGCCACATTATCCTGTGCCAATAATACCTGGCCCAGCCAATAGGTGGCATCTATATTATTAGGATTAGAAGCCAACAATTTTTCAAAGGTTGTTTTAGCGCTTCCATATCGCTCAGCATAGTAATTGTTAACTCCTTCCTGGATGTTCTGTGCCCGGACTACAAAGGAGAGAGCCATTGCAAAAAATAAGACAATTGCCGATTTCTTCATTTTTCGTTTTCTTTTATAGATTTAAAATTATTCAGTTTCGTTTACTTATTAGTTGTTAATGTTATTCCTTTAACTCTGCCCGCCGCACGTAAAAAGGCTTTTTAGCGGGTTGAAGGTAAGCACGTCTAAAGATCAATTGGCCCCTGTCGCCTTTCAAAAAATTGGCAAATGCCCCACCAAGACCGTATTGCTGTTCCCGCAGTACATATACCAAATCACGTACCATAGGATAGCTCTTAGTATAAATTAGGTATTGAACAGGTAATACGTAGGCATTAGCGCTATCAGTGCTTTCCAATCGTGCCAGCTTGATCTTTTTCAAAAAGCTTTGCTGGCTGGAATCTTCCTTATTCCCCACCCAGCTTACACCTATAAACCCTACTGCATTCGGTGTTTTAGAAACATAATCGATCACACCTTCACTGCTCTGGGCTGCTACCACATTCTTTCCAAGGCTTTTGCCCCGGAGCACCGAATCAATCATAAACCGAACCGTACTCGTTGCTTTCAGACCATCAAAGACAGGAATTAAATTTTCTTTAAGATTTCCACTTACCAGGTCACGTATACGGTCCATGGTAAAAAAAGAGTCTTTAGCATCCGGGTGAATGATCACAGCTATGGCATCATGCGCCACGGTAGCCTGCACAGGTCCTACCTTCAAAGAGTCGATCATGAACTGTCTTTCCTTTTCCGAAAAACCCCGGGTGGCAATGATCATACGGATGGAATCAACAGCAAAATCACGCAGGCAGTCCGCCTCGGGCTTATATTGAACAATGATGTGCGCATCGGGGTAACTGGCCTGGTACACTTCCACTTCTGCATCTATCACCGGCTTGAAAGATTCATCACAACTGATATATATGGTCCCTCTGTTAAATTTATCCCGCTGTTCTTCCGCAGATTTATTGACACATCCGTGGAAGAAAAAAGCCAGGCACCCAACCAAAGGGATGATCATCCTGCGCATACCATTCATCTATAATAATCCTTTTTATATCCCCTGTAAATTCTCCAGATACCATACAATATGAACACAATGCCAATGAAGACATCCAGTGGAGAAGACTCCCTGTTAAAGACATTAATTTTTAATACCTTATTCAAACAAAAATATAGTCCTATCAACAGGATCAATGCTCCCATGGCATAATCCATAATGGAGCGCATGCGGCTTACCTTTCTCCTTTGTTCTTCCTGAAATTCTTCTATCATACTAACTATTGGGTGGAGCAATTTAAAACTTTTTACTCTTCAAGTCCTACAAATGTTACGGGCTGTGTAAATGAAACCGTTACCGAATGGCCATTTTGAACAGCAGGTTTCCACTTAGGCATTTTTCTTAATACTCTTATCACTTCATTATCAAAAGCATAGCCACCGGATCGCACAACCGTAAAATCAGTTACCGTTCCACTAGCATCCACGATGAACTTGATCAATACCGTTTTCTTTTCTCCGGGTTCCAGGTCAGAGGGCGTTTGCAGGTTCCTGTTCAGGTAACGCAACCAGGCCTGTGCACCTCCGGGGAATTCAGGTTGCTGTTCCCTGGCTTCAAAAGTAGGTGTGGCAGGTGGGTCAGGAACAGCAGCAGTTACGGGCGGTGGTGCCACAGGCGTATTGGGCAACGAAATATCTGTAGGGCCTTCCACATTCACTCCACCTATCGTAGTCATTGAGATCTCATCAATGGCTTTCATCATCCTTTCATCATCAGGCCTGTCAACGATCTTCATTTGATTGGAATAGCTGGATTGTGCTCTCCTTGGAATAACAGGAGGTGGCTCCGGAGGTTTGGGCAATGGCGGTAAAGGTGCCAGGTCGATCACATGCACCACAGGTTTTTCAGGCCTTTCGTATATGGCGGATTCCTGGCCGTTTCGAAATATAAGTCCCATTACAAAACTGGAAAGAAGGGTAAGACCTAAGGCCATTTTTAACCTGGAAGGATAATGTCTCCGCAAGGCATATGCGCCGTATAGCTTATTGCGGTTATCAAAGAGAATGTCCAGTACATCGGCTTTTAAAATTTCCCATGCTTGCATACTCGTTAATTTATTATTGAGATGCTTTCATGAAATGTTTCCATAACTATTCACTAACAATTCCCGGAATGTAAAAGAATGGCGATAATATCGCAAGCCGGTTTCCATCCATGGGTTGAATTACTTTTCCCGGCAACCGCCTTCCTTACTGTCCAAAAGATTAAAATGACATCCTACTGGCGAAAAAGGCCAAAAACCTGGCAACCCTATGTAGCACCCCACACTGCCTCCAAACTTCCGGCTTCCGATGGTGTCTCGTTCCAGAAAAAGTTTACAGTCAAACTGTCAACTTATATGGAAAGGAAAATAAAGCAAAGGGGAAAAAGGCTCATTTGGAGCTCTGCTTTTAAAATTCATGTAGTTAAAACGCTTTACGAGAAGAACTGGACCTACCTGGAGG
>JAEZLJ010000078.1 GCA_023415275.1 Bacteroidota bacterium | reverse complement strand
TAACAAAACCCTCCGGGGGAGGTGGGGTATAGTCAGAACTGATCTTCAATATCTGGGCTACCAGTGTAGGGTCGTTAGGTATCCAGTTGCCCATGATAATGCGGCCGCCACGCTTCGTTACCCTTACCATTTCTTTGGCAACATCAAAGGGCCTCGGTGCAAACATGGCTCCAAAGATGCTTACTACCAGGTCGTAACTTTCATCTTCTATTCCCTCAAGGTCCATGGCATCGCCCTCCCGGATGTTGATATTGGAAAGTCCTTCCTTCTCTATGCGTTTGTTGCCTGCTGCTACCAGGTTGCGGGCAATGTCCACTCCCTGAACATATGCTCCCAAACGCGCTTCCGGCAAGGCAGTATTTCCATCTCCACAAGCAATGTCCAATACCTTCATGCCGGGGGTGATGCCTAATTGGGCCACCAGTGCAGAGGCACTATCTCGCATAGTCTCCGCCAGTTGGGTAAAATCACCTTTTTCCCATAAAGCTTTATTAGGGTTTATAGCAGCAGCCTGCCCTGTTGTTGTTTCATTCATGGTTTTCGTTTTTAAAATTAAAGTATGGGGTGTTTCTTTCAGGAAGGAATAACGTAGACAGCTTCAATAAGGTCAAGTCTTATGAAGATACAAAGTATGGCTTTGAAATGATGGTTTTAGGTTGCAAAATGCAAAAGGGTTGACTAGTTGACAGGTTAACAAGGGAAATGCCCAATATCCCCAATAATCCTCCTCAATCCTGTTAATCATAGTTCTCTTCTCTCTTCTTTGAAAATTGAGCATTGAGAGTTGATTATTGAACATTATCTCGACATCAACCTAAGAATAGCCTGCTATATAAAAACCCTCTCCATCCTAAACACTTCATCATTCGATATTCCTTGTTCGGTATTACGCGGTTCTCTTCTCTCTATCCACATCATAAAAAATCACCATTCTAATTAGTATCTTTCCCGGCTATAATTAGCACAAAACAATTATAGCAGGAAAGCGAATGAATCCGCGCCGTGTGTTATTGATATTGGTTTTCTTTTTACTGGTGATGGACTGCGGAGCGCAACTTTGCCAGGGCAGCCTTGGCGACCCTATTGTGAACATCACTTTCGGCACCGGGTCTAACCCAGGCCCCCCGTTGGCGGCAGCCTCCACTTCTTACCAGTATGTATCACATGATTGCCCACAGGATGGTTTTTACACGGTTCGCAACCGTACAGACCAATGTTTTACAGGCTGGCATACACTGACTGCAGACCATACGGGTAATGGAAACGGATATTTCATGCTGGTGAATGCCACTGAGCAGCCCAGCGCTTTTTATGTAGATACCGTCAACCTGCAATGCAACAATACTACTTACGAATTTGCCGCCTGGGTGGTGAATATGAACCGTCCTTTCGAATGCAGTGGCAATCCTAATAAACCCAATCTCACTTTTAATATTGAGACAGTAGATGGTAAGGTGTTACAAAGCAGCAACTCCGGCGATATAGGTCCGCAAACGGGTCCGGAGTGGCGCCAATATGGTTTTTTCTTCACCACGCCCGCCAATACCAGCAAAATAGTGTTGCGTATCATCAATAATGCCATGGGCGGCTGTGGTAATGACCTGGCGCTGGATGACATCACTTTTCGTCCCTGCGGACCAAGACTCAATGCTGCCATTGCAGGCAATGGTACCTCCCTGCGTTTTTGTGAAGGACAAGTGCCGCCTCAAACACTGACCTGCGAAGTGTCAGCGGGTTATTCCAACCCACATTACCAGTGGCAGCAACGCATAAACAGTGCCCCCTTCTGGACAGATATTCCGGGGGCTAATAGCATCACCCTGGAACCTGGCCTTTCATCTTCAAGTGCTCCGGGTGTTTATGAATACAGGCTTTCTGTTACGCAGCAGGAGAACATAGGCAGCACGGTGTGCAGGGTTAATTCCAATGTCATCACCATCACTATCAATCCAAAGCCCCTCCCTTCAGCTACTAATAGCAGTCCTTCCTGTAGCGGCACAGATGTGCAGGTTTCGGCGGCTAATGGAGAAAAGTATGCATGGACAGGTCCAAATGGATTCGCCAGTACAGCTCCTGGTTTTACATTGTTAAATGCCCAACCAGGTCAAACAGGTAAATATTTTGTGCAGGTCACTTCTTCTGCCGGATGCACCACCCTGGACTCGACCGGCGTTATCGTACACCCCACACCTGTAGCCTCTGTCCACCCTTCAGAGATTTCCATTTGCGAAGGAGAGAACACCCAGTTGCAGGCCTCCGGGGGTAGCAGTTATAAGTGGATGCCTGCTATTCATCTTTCATCCGGTACTATTGCAGCACCAATAGCCTCACCGGTTGACAGTACGGTGTACCAGGTCATCGTAGCCAATGATTTCCAATGTGCGGATACTGGGTTTGTAGAGGTGCATGTTAGCAAAAAGGCAAGGGCCGATGCAGGACCCGATAGAGCCCTGCTGGCGGGACAGGTCATACAACTGCAGGGTAATGCCAGCGGCACCAATATCAGTTTTTCCTGGTCCCCTTCTTCATATATGGATGATGCCACTCAACTTCAACCGAATGTGCATCCCGATGCTGACATCACTTATACCTTACAGGTTGTCTCCAATGATGGCTGTGGCACTGCCCTTGATTCGGTCAGGGTGCGGGTGTTCAATGATCTTTATATACCCAATGCATTTTCCCCTAATGGTGATGGAAAGAATGACACCTGGAACATTCCGGTGCTCCAGGTCTATTCAAACGTGGAGGTCATTGTATTCAACCGCTGGGGCGGTGAAGTATATCATGCAAAGAATAGCGCACCCTGGGATGGCCGTTACAAAGGAAAGGATTTGCCCGTTGGTGTGTACCCATATATTATTCAGTTAAAGGATATCGGCGTCAAACGCACAGGATGGGTCATGATCGTGAGGTAATTACAAGCATTTTACAAAATGAGAATTTGGTCAATACATCCTAAATATCTTGATACCATTGGATTGGTGGCTCTTTGGAGAGAAGCACTGTTGGCTAAGCACGTTTTAGAAGGTAAGACCAAAGGATATATTAATCATCCGCAGCTTCTTAGGTTTAAATATTGTAGCCATCCATTGCAAGCTATCAATTACTACCTGCAAGAGGTGTATTATGAAGCCAGGCGAAGGCAATATAAGTTTGATAATACCAAGTTTGAAAGCGTTGTAGATCCATTGTCCTTGACTGTTACTGAAGAGCAGGTTAAATACGAATTTGCTCATTTATTAAAAAAGCTGAAAGAACGGAACATTGATAAATACAATGCGGTAATGAGTACTGCTGATAGAGATGTTCATAGTTTATTTAAAACTGTTCCTGGTCCTATTGAATCGTGGGAACAACTGCCATAATCTTAATACGGGCTATTATCGGGCACTGAAGCACTATACCAGGTATAGCGTTTCAGTGATCATTAAATGATTACCTGGGAGATTATACTTTACAGGAGTTATAACATTTTCAATGTTATAGTCGACAAGGATGAATCTATTTGCTTCCCATGCCACATAATAGAGTGGGCAATTACATATGTATCTGATTTAAAGGAGTTGACATCATAGTTCCTCCAGGAGTTTATTCATAAAGGCTTTGCTCATAGCCGTAATATTGGTATTATAATCCACTAAGTGTTCAGAAGTGGCAGATTTCCAGGACTGAAAAAACCTAAGTCCTTTATTATGCGCTTCCCCTTTGATGGATATTTTACCGGTTTTTACGGTAGTCTCGTTCTGCAATAATTTATAAGAAACCACCAGGTTCTTAAAATCTGGTTCCATATATATCTTTTGCCAGCTAATGGCATAGATGAGCCATATAACCCTTTCTTTATCCACTAATGCAAAGGCTGTGGGTATTTCTTCCACCGTCAATTCCAACCTTTGTCCTGCAAGCTTGTCACTGAAAGTTTTATTGGTCATTGTATTAACCGCATTGGAAAAATTGTTGACGGCTATAGCTGAATTCAATGTGCAGATATGCCTGTAATCCGCCTGCCAGTAAACTATAAGCGGTAAAAAATTACTTCTCTTTCTGGTAGTGATAGATATATCATTGGTTTTCGATACAAGAGTTGATGATATGCTGATGTCAGCTTTCTTTTGTTTGTTTTGCCTGGGAATTTTATTGTTGTATTGCTCTGCCACATATTTATCCATTTTTTTAGGCGTCAGGCAGCTACCTAACATAGAAATAGAAAGAAATAGCAATACTGGTACGAGGAAGTTTTGGTTGAATGTTTTCATATTATAGTTAAAATGAATGGTCGCCAAAATACGTTTAATTGGTATGGAATAATATGACTAGCTGAAAATAATTGGAGTACGGTATTACTCATTTGTTATGTATCTTAATTAGAATGAAAAAGTTCCCTCTCGTTATTATCCTAGTAATGTTTTTATTGGCATCTGCCTGCACCACCCCGAAAACAGTTACTCCCAACCAGGTGCATAAAAGCACACCGGCATTGTATGATACGATTGCCCGTTTAGATAGTCTGTTTTTCAATGCATTTAATACACGAAATCTTGAGCAGCTCAAATCAATGCTTTCTGAAAACCTTGAATTTTACCATGACCTGGGTGGTGTGACCAATTACAATCAAAACCTGGAAGCATTTATAAAAACATTCAACAGCGAAAGACGAGTCCGGAGAGAACTGGTAAAAGGTACTTTAGAAATTTACCCTATCAGGGATTTTGGTGCGGTTGAATCTGGAGTACATCGCTTTTATGCTACGGAAAAAGGTCAACACGAAAAATTAAGCAGCGAAGCAAAATTTGTTCAGCTTTGGCAGAAAAAAAATGGCGAGTGGAATATTACCCGCATCATCAGTTATGGTCACCAGGAATACTTACATTAAGCTAATCAAGTTTTCATCTATCGATTACTGGTGAGGAAAGCTTTCAGGTGTACTGAGTTTTTCTGTTAATACTTTATTCACTGCTGTCTGTTGATGGCCCATGCATGCTATAAAACGCTCCACATCATAGATAACAGTGTGAGCAGCAGGTGATATAC
>JAEZLJ010000137.1 GCA_023415275.1 Bacteroidota bacterium | reverse complement strand
CCCCTGAGGTGCCATTTGGTAATGCCTTCGCCGGTGAAGGCGTGCACTGAAGTTTCCTGCAGGTCGCCACTGCGGGTGAGATAGGTGGAATAGAGCACCAGTACAAAGGCCAGTATAAAGAAAAGGTTGGTAGTACGCAATGCATTCCCTGTATGACGGTAGATAAGCAAGGTATGTACACCGGCCACCAGAACCATCCAGGGCACAAGGGAAGCGTTTTCTACAGGGTCCCAGGCCCAGTAACCTCCAAAGTTCAATGATTCATAAGCCCAGGCAGCACCCATCATGATACCGAGACCCAATATCCCAGCCGAAAAAAGAGCCCATGGAAGTGCAGCTTGGGTCCACTCGGTAAATCTTTTGGTCCATAAGCCACCAATGGCAAAGGCAAATGGAACTATGGTAGAGGCGAATCCCAGGAACAGTACAGGCGGATGAATGACCATCCAATAGTTTTGCAGCAATGGATTGAGGTCATTGCCATCTTTAATAAGTGTCAAATAATCTGGGCGCATCAGGCCATTGGCATCATAAAAAACAGGAGCATTGTCTAACACACCCGAGTTGCGCAACAGAATAAAAGGATTGGAACCAGACTTCAATCCAAAAAAGCTGATACCTAATAGCATGGTAGCCAGGCAAAACTGGGCAAAGCTGATCACTGTCATCACAGGACCTTCCCATTCTTTTTCGCGCCATATAATGACAAGGCCAAGTATGCAATGCCAGAAGCTCCATAACAGGAAGCTTCCTTCCTGGCCTTCCCAAAAGCAGCTTAGCAGGTATTTCATTTCCAGCGACAGGCTACTGTGCTGCCAGGCATATTTATATTCAAACTGGTGATTGCTGATGATATGAAAGAGCGTTACAAAAACAGCAAACACAGATATGGCTTCGGTAATAAAAAAGATCCTGGCCAGTTTTCTCCAAGATGGATTTACACCCAGGATACCGGTACCCTTCAACGCATGGCCCGCATTATAAAAAGAACTTTTCTGAACACTCAGAAAATAACTGGCAGTGGCACCAATGGAAGCAACGAGAGAAAGTAGTAAAAAGAAGTGGCCTAACTGGCCGGGCAATAAATGCTCACCAATAAAATTCATTCCTGATCAATATTTATTTGTGCTGGCGCTATCGCCGGTTGGGAGATTTTTCTGGGCAACCTTCATATCATCCTTATACTTGGAAGGACATTTCATTTGCAGTTTGGTACATTCAAAATAACCATCACGCATATAACCATTCAAATCAATACCATCACTCTTTTCTATATCTGTAGGTTTGGCATTTTTATAGATCACTTTACTGCGCTTGCCTTCCTGGTCTGTGGCATAAAAAACGGTCAGGTTAGGATTTTTCAACCCGTCATATTCCACAGGTGTATTCTTATCCAGTTGAACTTTTACTACTACAAAATCCTTTTTCTGAGAGGCGGTGGAGAAGGTTTCTTGGGTGGTAAGGTCTTTTATGAAAAAAGACATACCAACAATGCCACCAATGACCAGCAGCAGGAGTACAATGTGAATTTTTTTCATCTCGGAACAGTTGTTTAAGCCAGGAAAACGATCCGCAATTCAATACCGTGGCTATGTATCTATTTGTTAACGCTTAGTGTCCTTGCAAAGTTAGAGCAAAAAGGGTTTAACCCCGACCGCTTCATAAACCTAATTGTTCAATTGATGCGCTTTTTCACAAAACTATAATGTTCAAACACAGAAACCCGTTTAAAATAACAGTATATAAGTCTATTTCGAGGCGGGGTAACTAAAAGAAACATTAAACTTTCGCACATTAGCCAAAGGAGCAGCATCATTCAACTGAAAGAACCTTAAAGCTTACTATCTTGCACCGCTTTTAACAATCAATCATGACCGATCTTTCGAATTTCGATCCTAATAATGCAGGGAACCCCAACAATAACATTTTTGGACTCCCCTTTTCTGAAGAAGACGCCAGGCTGGTAATCATTCCCATTCCATGGGAGGTAACTGTAAGTTTTGGTGCAGGTACTGCCCGTTCGGCAGAACAAATCATGCGGGCTTCACTTCAGGTGGACCTCTTTGACCCGGAAGTGCGGGAAGGTTGGAAACAGGGGTTCTTCATGAGGGAAACGGACAGGAAAGTGTTACTGAAAAGCGATTACCTGCGTAAGGAAGCTGAGCTTTATATCGATTACATATCCAAGGGTGACCTGGTAGCCAATAACCAGTTCATGTGTAGAACACTGAAAGAAGTGAATGAAGGCGGTTATTTTTTAAATAATTGGGTATATCACCAAACCAGGGAACTGCTGGAAAAAGGAAAGTTGGTAGCACTATTGGGAGGTGATCACAGTACTCCATTGGGCTACATGAAGGCTATTGGTGAAAAGTACGGTGAGTTTGGCATCATTCAAATAGATGCGCATTGCGACCTCAGAGAAGGATATGAAGGGTTTGTGTATTCGCATGCCAGCATCATGTATAACGCGCTGAAGGAAGTGCCGCAATTGCAAAAGTTGGTGCAGGTAGGAATCAGGGATTACTCAGAGGGCGAACACGAGTTCATTCAACAAAACACAGATAGAGTAAAAACTTATTTTGATGCTGACATCAGGCAAAGGCAATATGAAGGAGAAAGCTTCAGGCAGGTAGTGGATGAGATTGTGAGCCAATTGCCCCAAAAGGTGTACATCAGCTTTGATATTGATGGCCTGGATCCTAAGCTTTGCCCTAATACAGGCACGCCTGTGCAGGGTGGATTTGAAACAGAACAAGTATTTTATATATTCAAGAAGATACAACAGTCAGGGCGCCAGATCATTGGTTTTGACTTGAGCGAAGTAAGTACCAGTGAAAATTATTGGGATGCCAATGTAGGTGCACGGGTTTTATTTAAATTGTGCAATATGCTGGTGGCCAGTAACCCTGCTTAATTATGTATAGCGTTACGGTAAAGATAGAAGGTATTGAAAGCAAAAGGCGCAGTGCGGGCTTGTTGCACATCATTACCGGCTTTTTCCTAATTGCCAAAGGCTATGATTATTACAGGCTGTTGAATTACCAGTCATTTTTTTCTTTACTGCCTATTTTTTTAGTAGCGGGCATCTCTATTTTCTATGGCTTTTTCCGCAGGAAAGTAGATGTTTTTGCAAAATACAATTCACTGGTCAGGGTATTACAATGCATCACATTCCTAGTATTGGGAGCAGCTATGATGAAGCGGGGCACCACCTGGGATTATGCAGGTCTTTTCTTATTTGCTTTTTTATGCTTGCTGTTATTGCTTTCAGAAAAAAGGATCTTCCATGAAACTACACTTTTCTTTGATGAAAAAGGAGTGAGCATTCCAGGTAACTATAAGGATCACCTGGTAAGCTGGGAAGAGTTAACTGAAGTAATTATCAGGGAAGATTTTCTGACTTTATTTCATGTTAAGAAAAAATACTTGCAATACCAGGTCATGCAGGATCTCTCCACCCTGGAAGTAGCCAAGATCAATGCCTTTTGCAGGGAGCAGATAGAAAAAGCCGGGGTTAAAGCAAACAACCTGGCGAGTTAAAGAAGGCAAAGGGTTTGCTGTTTTTACAACTGTAAGAATAGCGTTTAAAATTAATGATTATGTCTCCATTCATTTTATATTCTGATGGCAAGGGTTCCATTTTTGAGGACCATAGTTTATATGCGGTGGGAAGAAGCGGCTGGGATGCCTTACCCATTCCTTCTGATGAATGGATTGAATTACCTAAAGGCGGGCAGTTGTATGAATTGCCTGGCCGAAGAGGCATTGGCATAGATGTAAAAACCGGGGAAATGCGGTTATGTGACAAAGGATGGGCGGTTGCTGCATTCATTCCGCCTGCCCATACCGGTTTTTATTTGGCAGCCTATGAAACCGCCCCAGATGCTCCTACCCTGCCATTGTTTTGTTACACTGCAGTAGGCTGGCATGATGAAAAATTCTATGTTCCTGCTACACGTATAGAAAATGATATTCGCCAGGAGTGTGGTGGCTTTGATGAAGATAAGATTGAAAGCGGCGTACATCATTTATTGAAAGCGTACCCACACAACAGGCTGGTGGCTCACCTCGCTAATAATTGCGCATTGACTTACCATTGTCCTGCTGCAAGGAATTATTTTATCGGAAGGTGGGAATGTCCTATACCCTCTTCACCTGCCTGTAATGCCAACTGTGTTGGTTGTATTTCTTTCCAACCTGAAGAAGAAACTATCGTTTCTACCCAGGATCGCTTGACATTTAAACCCACGGCTGCAGAGATTGTGGAATACACGGTACCACACCTGGAGACTGCGCCGTTTCCAATTGTTAGTTTTGGACAAGGCTGCGAGGGAGAACCATTGCTGATGTGGGAAACCATCAGGGAATCTATTATTGAGATCAGGAAGCATACATCAAAAGGAAGTATTAATATCAATACAAATGGTTCCAAACCCAATGCAGTAAGGGCTTTGTGTGAAGTGGGTTTGAACAGCATCAGGGTAAGCACCAATTCGGCAAGACCTGAGATATACTTGCCTTATTACCGGCCAAATAACTACCAGTTTGAGGATATTGTGGAAAGCCTTAAAGTGGTAAAATCATTCGGTGGATGGACATCAATCAACTATTTTGTTTTTCCCGGCATGACGGATTCTGTAGCAGAATATGAAGCGCTGCGCCAATTGATCATTGATACAAATCTTGATATGATCCAATGGAGGAATTTTAATATCGACCCCGACTGGTACCTCGGAAGGATGGGTGTAATTGAGTCAGGTGAAGTGCTAGGCATGAAACAGCTACTGCAGCTATTGAAGGAAGAATTCCCGCAATTAAAATATGGCTATTTCAATCCGCCGATGGAAAGGATTAAAGGCCAATACGATTTTGATTTCGCCCATTAAGATAAAATGATACCTGCCTGTGGCACCAGGCAGGTATGAGATAAATTGACACTGGATCATTGCACCACAACCTGTGCCCGTATTTCTCCACCACCGTTAGCGGTAGTATGCACATTATAATACCATTTACCGGCCAGCAGGTCTGCTTCCTGTGTATCGTTCAAAGTGGCAGAACCAGTATAAGAACCCGAAGCGGCAGAAGTAAATCCTGTGATGCCCAATGCTACCCCGGCGTTGGCTCCGGCTAATGCAGGACCATGAAAATGCATCAGTGTGGCAGGACCTGACAGCCCGGTCCAGGTAACTGTGTAATTGAGGAGGTTGGTACTGGAGTTGTAAGATCCGGTTACAGTACCTGAACCGCCTGTTGTAACAGCTGGCACTTCCTGGCTACCCGAGGCAGTTCCGCTTAGCGTGTAATCCACTTTAGGTGCCGGCGTGTTGTTGTCATCATCTTTACTGCAGCTCGTTCCTACTAACATAGATCCCATCACTAAAATGGCTGTACATAAATTAAGAGCCCTGTTTACCATAGATTTCGTTTTAAAAGTTAAGTTGAAAATCATTAAGCGCCTGGAGGCATGTCTTGATATACATACGTATAAAACGGCAATTGGTTGCTAAGTATATAGAATAGTAGCTATTAATTGTTAAAACATGCCTATAAACTATACTTTACAAAGCAATTTGTCTAACTTTTGCGCCGTTAAAAGGTCTATATATATTTAAAGCAGTAAACAATACAGTCATGATGGTAACAAGCTTTATCCATCGCCGTTTATTGTTTACTATCTATACTTTTATATTTGTATGAATAACCAATTATCCATGTCGGCTGATTTTGAAAGACAAAAAAATCTACAGGCTTCTGCTATTACCGCCGGGATTGCGGGCGCATTGCTTTTGATTTTTATATGGGTAAAGTTTGCCATACCCCATGAGGAAGTACCTCCTGTGGACGAATATGTAGAAGTAAACCTTGGGAGCGGCGACCAGGGATTTGGATCTGACCAGCCTTTACT
>JAEZLJ010000090.1 GCA_023415275.1 Bacteroidota bacterium | reverse complement strand
GCCAGGGTCCTGTTGCCTACTACTCCCAGTTTAGCATCAGGGTGCCTGGCATCATCCAGCACCTGGTACTCCAGTCCAATGGCTGAACCGGTATTATTTTCCTTTTCGGTAACAAAATATTTAACCCCACTGTTGGCCCCTTCTGTCAATTTAAAATCGAACTGTAAGATAAAGGCACCATATTCCTTTTGAGTAACGATGTCACCCCCATTGGCCGATTCACTGCCTCCTGAAGGAAGCACGCTGAGAACACCCTCTTTGATCTCCCAGCCTTTGGCTGGAAAACTTTCTTTATAAGCTCCTCTCCACCCATTAGTGGTTTGTCCATCCCACAATAGTGAGACCCCATTGCGCTTCTCATCTTCTGAAAGATTGTTAGGCAAAAGGTTTACTATAAACTGCGGTTGGTAGGGAGAAGGCTTAAGATGCATGGTTTGAATGCGCAGTTTTCGCCAGCGTATTTGTTTCCCTTCTTCTTCCTTTTTATTAATGGCATGTACCTGCAGGGCAATAAAACCTTTTGGCCGTAAATTATCAATGACATAGGCAGCAGGCATCCCATTGATCCAGGTTCTGATAGTATTACCTATACATTCCACACGGGCTTTATTCCAATGTCCCTGCCTGAAAGCCGTCTTTGCAGCAGGATGAAGATCCATTGGATAAAGCCAATCCCTGCCTGCTTCATCATAGATACCACCCATCCATCCGCGTGGCGAAGGATCTATTTCATACTGGTAACCATGCACCCTGCCATGTTGGTAATCTTCGGAGCTGGCGCTTCTGAATTGTACACCTGAATTCATAGCACTATCTACCAGGAATTCAAACTCCAGTATAAAATCGCCATAATCCCTTTCTGTAGCCAGGAAGGAATTGGGTTCGCCCATTACGGTGGTGCCCACAATCTCTCCATTTTGTATGGAATATTTTGCTTTCCCGTTTAATTGCTTCCAACCTTTTAAATCTTTACCATTGAACAGGTTTGTCCAGGAAGCGGAAGATTGAGCGGCTGCAGGCAGGCCAATCAAAACGACTATAACAAAAAATAGGTTTTTGAACATACGGTAAGCGGAAAATAGGGGCATGGGTAAAACAGGTTTGGATACGTGCTTAAGGTAAAGCATTTTATGCTGGTGGAAAAATTAAGACAGGGCAAGCAGCAATAGCATAATAAGCGGGTAAACTAACAAAAAGGATAATAGCCCGGAATGATATTCGACAACCGCTCCCATGTTCAAATTAGAGCGCTGGTAAAAAGCAAATGATTGACAAGCGTATTAGTGCTGCGGATGCTTCTTTTTATATTCCCTGATCAATTCAAAAACAAATAGTATCATACCTGCAGCCATCATGCTATACCCTACCATTTTTAAATCGCCGAGGAAGATGCCAATTACTATCATGGTAATGCCGGCAAGTGCTGCAGGAGTTATTTTTCTTTCGTTTTTCTTTTTAATATAACCGATTGCCGATATGAGCGCAAAAACACCCATCAATATAGCCATCAGAATAAAGCTTGCTTCCATCTTTAGGGTCTGTTTTTAACAGTATAAAGATAAATGGAAATAACCGCCAACGGGTTTAAAATTCTATCTCCCGCATAAAAACATTTCATGTGATTAAAGAATTGATAGTCTTTATTGTCATTATTAAACAAACTTAAAAAATGTGCTTAAATACTGTTTCGATATCAAAAGGGTTCGCAAGCCCGCTTAATTATAAATTGAACCAGCGAAAGCAGGACGCTCCCTTTTAATTGCACCAGGGTTTATTAGGCCAACGATATCTTTCCCAAATAATGAAAAGCATTAGGAGCCTGATTAAGTTGTATCATTTTGACGGTACCTTATTAAGAACACCAATCATTGCCCATCCAATCTTTGATAGACAACACTTGACCCACCATCAAGAGGGAAATAACCGGAAAGCATAGTCAGCTTGTTATTGGAGATTTGTATAAAGATTTTAGGAGCTGAGAAATTGTTATCAAACACTAGTCTATGATTGAACTGGCCCGCAGGAATCACCAGGCCCACTTCTTTCTCTACAGTAGCATCTTCAACGATTGTAAAATGCCCGCTTTTGACAAGGTTGTTATTGTTATATTTCTGGTATTCTGACCCGGAAAACTTCAACAAATTGCCACTCCCCTGCGGATAATCTATCGCAGGCATCATGCCTCCTTGTTCTTGCTTTAGCTCCCATGTTCCAATGATGGAAGTATTATTGATGGTATTAGTTGAATCTTTAGTACAGCCGGCAAGAAAAAACAGGATTAGGCCAAATAAAACTAATATGCTTTGTCTTTGCATAAAACGGGCTTTATTACGGTGACAATCAAAATCCACAAACCGTTGCACCTGGTATTGGCTATTCCTTCCTTAAATTGTAAGAAAGCCAACTAATAAACCGGGTAAGTGGAAAACACATCCGAAAACGCAACTTAAAACTTGAGCTATTCCCTTTTTACTCATTGAGGCGAATCGTACAATACTTTCATTGCATTCGATACGGCTTGGTGCATGATAGTGGCATGATCTTCCTGTGGTAAATAATCAAAATACACAGTTAGCGACTTGCTTTTGATGGACTTTAATTTATCAGCCAATAAATTGGCATCTACTTCCATCACCCGGGGCGGCTCTGTACCTGTTAAACCTTCCTTACCCACGCCAATGTATATATCGGTATGCTGCTTAGCATTTTCCTGCAATGGGTCAGCTTTCACTTGCAACAGGGATCCATTGTCCCACCACAAACTGGGACTGACAATGATGTACCTGTTGAACATCCCTGGATGCTTCAGCAATATTTCAGTAGCCAGCAAACCTCCTAATGATTGCCCTATGATCGTTTTCGAAGTGTTAGTCTTATACCTTTTCTCAATATATGGTTGTAATTCCTTTTCAATAAAAGCGATGAACTTGTCCGAATGTCCCGTGGTAGGATATTTCTGCCTGTCTTTTTCTATGGTGGTAGGAAACGTAAAATCCCTCCTCCTGTCCACTGTGGCAATACCTACAACAATGGTTTTGGGCACCCGTTTGATCCATTCAAAGGTATTGAACTGGTATAACCCAACTATGTGAATAAAGTCCTCATCTGCTGATCCATCCAGCAGGTAGGTAACTGCATAGGTAGTTGTATCATTTTTATGATATCCTTCAGGCAAATAGATATTTAAAATACGGTCCTCACCTAAATACTTAGAGGATATTTTCTCTACCACACCCAATACAAATGGAGTGGTAACTTGTTCTTTAGAAGCACCCTTGCTTTGTGAAAACAACATCAATGGCAGAAAACCCAGGGAAAGAAATGTGATTATAGTCTTCATAGTTTTAATTCATCAGGCCTGCTGTTATTTAATTCTCATTCAAAAGCATCCATGAGGTCCCAAATTTATCTCTCAGCATGGCAAAGCGATTGGCAAAGAAAGTCTTTTCCATCTTCATAAAGATCTCTCCACCATTTGACAGGATATCATATACTTGCTCCGCCTTCTCTGCAGTATCAAGCCTGAGCGTCAGGTAAGCGCTACGCATAGGTTCGGCATGAGGCACATCTGCCCCTCTTACTAATGTGCCGCCTATTTCAACTATGGCATGCATCACAGGTTGTTTCCATTCTTTTGGAAAATGAGCAGGGGTCTCAGGATGGTGAAACATCATGGTGATCTTGCCACCCAGCTGCTCTTCGTAAAACCTGAACGCTTCCTGGCAATGGCCGGGATAATTTATATAAATATCAAGTTTCATTGACTGCTCCATATTCCTGGTTAATGGTTAAAAATTGATTCCTTATCAGACCAATTTAATCTTCTGGATATACCTGGCACTAAAAATAATGCAAACTCTCATTAGTTAAACGATAGGATACCTCGCAACCTGCCTCACAATGATTACATCGATCAATTATTCTATAGTAATGATTACAATTGGAGAGCTAATACAATCGTATGGCAAAATACTAATTTATTTAGCATCATAAAAGAAAGCACACCTAATTACTTTTCCACATTTTAGCACTCCCCGTCATTCCAGGTTACCTTAATTAACCACCGATTTCCCTGTCTTATACTAAGCTCCTCCCCGGCTCCGGTATAGCTACGCCCTATGAAAGCCCAGGATACTCCGTGCCGGCACGGAGTATCCT
>JAEZLJ010000089.1 GCA_023415275.1 Bacteroidota bacterium | reverse complement strand
GGGATACTCCGTGCGAACACGGAGTATCCCGGGCTTTACTATACCGGAGATAGGGAGTAGACAGGAAGGAAACCGGGAGGAGGCCAGCCCTATTGTTGCTTTCTATAGATTTGAGCTTTCTTCCTGTTAACCACCAGTTTGAAGGTTATCATGGCCTCTGTGCAAATGGCCTTTTTTATGATCACTGATTTCCTTATCTATGCTTAATTAGTTAATTTGTTCCACTGAAAACAATGATACATTGATGAACCACCCACACCGGTTATTCGATTGCCTGGAAACACAGCTTGTTAATGGAGGAAATGAAGCCTGCTTTGCTGCTAAGGAAGGAGGCCAATGGCGTAAATATCCAACCGCCGAAGTAAAAGATATCGTGGACCAGTTGAGTACGGGCTTACTGGCAGAAGGCTACAGTCCGAATGACATGACGATTGAAGGACGGGATAAGATAGCCATACTGGGTAAGAACCGGCCTGAATGGATGTTCCTGGACCTGGCGGTGCAGCAGATGGGGGCTGTATTAGTGCCTCTTTACCCCACTATTCATATTAATGACCTGGAATTCATCCTGAACGATTCGCAGGTGAAGGCTGTTTTTGTGAATGATGAGGATCTTTTCCATAAGGTTCAAAATGTAAGGGGCAAGATCAAAAGCATCAAAGAGATATACAGTTTTGAACATGTGAATGGCGCCCGCCACTGGAAGGAGCTATTGACAATAGGTAAACAGCATCACTACGAACAGTTAACGACCATAGCCGGGAAGATCGACATTGAAGATCTTTTTACGATCATTTATACATCTGGAACAACTGGTACACCGAAGGGTGTGATGCTATCTCACCGGAATATACTTTCCAATGTCATGGCATCCATGCCTTGCTTCCCACCCGGAGAAAATATGCGGGCATTAAGCTTCCTTCCGTTGAACCATATTTTTGAACGGATGGTGACTTACCTGTATTTATTCAATAACACTTCTATTTACTACGCCGAAAGCCTGGATACCATAGGAGACAACCTCAAAGAAGTGCAGCCGAATATGTTTACCACCGTACCCAGGTTGCTGGAGAAAGTGTATGACCGCATTATGGCCAAAGGGGCGGAACTGACTGGCACTAAAAGAAAGCTGTTTTACTGGGCCCATAGCTTAGCCGAAAAATTCGAGATCAATCAACCGCAAGGGCTATGGTATAACATACAGCTGGCGCTGGCCAATAAACTGATCTTCAGCAAATGGAGAGAAGGGCTGGGAAACAATATCAAATGCATTGTAACCGGGGGTGCTGCCTGCCAGGTGCGGTTGATCAGGATTTTCACAGCAGGGAAGATCATCATTATGGAAGGATATGGTCTCACTGAGACCTCGCCGGTAATTGCCGTGAACCGCTTTAACGAAGAGGACAGGATGTTTGGCACTGTAGGACCTTTGATCAACAACGTGGAAGTGAAAATAGCAGAAGATGGAGAGATCCTTTGCAAAGGCCCCAATATTATGATGGGCTACTATAAACGCCCCGACCTCACAGACGAAGCTATTAAAGATGGCTGGTATGCTACGGGAGACATTGGCGATATCATCAACAATAAATTTCTTAAGATCACTGACAGAAAAAAAGAATTGTTCAAGACAAGTGGCGGTAAATATGTAGCACCCCTGCCTATAGAAAATAAATTGAAAGAATCGCCATTTATTGAGCAGGTGATGCTGGTAGGTTCAGAAAAAAAATTTGTAGGTGCCTTGATCGTTCCTGCATTCAGTAACCTGAGAGAATGGAGTGATAAGCAGCAGATCAATGGACTCACCAACGAGGAATTGATCAAACATCCGAAGGTGATTGGATTGTACAAAGACCTGATAGAAAGCTTTAATAAATTCTTCAATCATGTGGAGCAGGTAAAAAAGTTTGAACTGCTGCCTAATGAGTGGACCATTGAATCGGGGGAAATGACACCAAAGCTATCACTCAAAAGAAAGGTGGTCATGGAAAAGTACTATGAAGCCGTGGACAGGTTATATAAGTAGTTACAAAAGATTTTGTACTCACTCCCTAAACTGAGTATATACATCCCTTCTATTTTAGTTTTCCCAGGTGAGTTCTATCTTTAGTGCTTTCAGATAGTTTAACATAATTACTAAATAATGCTGCAGCAAGAGCAGAAATGGGATTGGGAGATACAGGCCCAACCAAAAATAAGATGGAGCGCCAGGGACATCCTGGCCTACAGGCATTTGCTGGGCAGCCTGGTAAGGAGAGAATTTTTGCTCAATTACCAACAGACGGTATTGGGCCCTATATGGATATTATTTCAGCCATTACTAACCTTAGTAACCTATGTGCTGGTTTTTGGTAAACTCATAGGCATCCCAACCGGCGAGCACCTGCCGCCTGTATTATTTTATTTTTCAGGCATTGTGCTCTGGAATTTTTTCAATGATAGTTTTGTGGGCACTTCCAATACATTCAGGGATAATATTCAAATATTCAGCAAAGTTTATTTCCCAAGGATCATTATGCCGCTTTCGGTATTGTTCACCCACTTCTTCCGGCTGATCGTACAACTGCTGCTGTTATTCTTAATGATCGTTTACTATATAACCTTTAAAGATTTTCACGTACCTCTTAGCTTTCAATTCCTATTGATACCACTGGCTGTCCTGTTAACAGGTATGATCAGTTTTACACTGGGATTATTTTTTTCTGTGCTTACTGCCAAATACCGGGATATTTCAAACCTGGTATATGTAGGTATCAGGTTATTGATGTTTGTGACACCAGTTATCTATCCTTTATCAGCCGTACAGGAAAATTTAAGATGGGTAGTGAATATTAATCCTTTAACGCCCGTGTTTGAACTTTTCAGAAAGGGATTGTATGGACAGGGCACGGTAGAACCGCTGCAATTATTATATTGTATATTGTTCGCTATTGTTACATTGTTTGGATCGTTGTATTTATTCACCAGGCAAGGAAGTAAACTTATAGATGTAGTGTAATCATTATGGCCGAAGTAGTATTAGAAGTGGAGCATTTAGCCAAGGTGTACAGGCTTGGGGCCATAGGAACGGGATCGCTGCGGCAGGACCTGCAATTCTGGTGGAACAAGAATATTTTAAAAAAAGAGGATCCTTTTTTCCGGCAAAAAGAAGAAGAAGCCGAATTAAATAATGAACTGATCTGGGCACTGAGAGATATCAGTTTTTCATTGAACCAGGGAGAAGCCTTAGGCATTATTGGCAGTAACGGATCAGGCAAATCAACCCTTTTAAAGATCATCTCCCGCATTGTGCAGCCTACGAAAGGTGTGGTAAGAGGCAAAGGCAAGGTAAATTCTATATTGGAAGTAGGCACTGGTTTTCATAGCGAGCTTTCAGGAAGGGAGAATATTTATAATAGCGGTTACATCCTTGGGATGAACAAGGAGGAGATCCGCAGCAAGTTTGACGAGATAGTGGCTTTTTCAGGCATTGAGAAGTTTATAGATACGCCTGTAAAAAGATATTCGTCCGGTATGTATGTGCGCCTGGCTTTTGCTGTAGCAGCGCACCTGGAACCTGATATTTTAATAGTAGATGAAGTATTGGCGGTAGGCGATGCGGACTTCCAAAAAAAATGCATGGGCAAGATGCAGGAAGTTTCTCATACCAGGGGAAGGACCATTCTCTTTGTAAGTCACAACATGCAGGCAGTGACCAATCTATGCACTACGGCCTTATGGCTGAACGCCGGCAGGATGAAAATGTTGGGGAATGCAAGAGACGTGGTGGCCTCCTACATTGGTAATTCCAAGCAATATAAGACGGGTCAAAGCTGGGATCAACCTGAAGAAGCTCCAGGAAACCATTTCATCAGGATGAAAAGCATTGAGGTTAAGCCTGTGGGCAATGAAAAGGATGAAATGATCACCGTGCAGAAACCAGTGCAACTGGATGTGGAATTCTGGTGCCTGCAGGAAGGCTTTGACATCAACGTGAATGTGAGATTGCTTACGAATGCAGGGGAATGCATTTTTGACCTAGGTTCTCCTTCGGTAAAAGCAGAAAAGGCGGTGCTTGGTTTGAGAAGTGTGATACCCGGCAACCTGCTTAACAATAACAATTATATTATCGGATTAACTGTAGTTAAAAATCATTCAACGCATTTATATGCTTTCACCAACTGCATCAGCTTTGATGTAGAGGACATGAGAGAAGGAATGAGTTATTTTGGTTTATGGCCTGGCATCATCCGACCTCAAATTGATACTTCATTCTTTAAAAAAGAAAACCTATAGTAATACACCGTTCTTTAATTACCCTAATCAATGCCAACTGCTGTACTAGACCTGGAACTAACTAACCTACCCGAGGTAATTAATGTAAAGGAACACTACACCCATGCCTTTATATTGATGCGTTATAAAGGAAGGCCGGTGGGCAAGATTACTCTACCTGTTGCGAATGGTTATTTACGTACAGAAGAATATTCAGAACACATGTTATCCAGTGCAGAACCCCTGGTAAAAAAGGCTTTTTTACATGATTACCTGCAGTGGGATAAAACTGACCTTGTGGACTTTGAGCCTCCAAAGGCAACGATTGCTATCTGTACACGCAACAGAACGGAAGACCTGAAGAGATGCCTGGAAGCATTGATGCAATTGCCGGATGATGGACAGGAAATATTGGTGGTTGACAATGCACCCTCAACTAATGATACTGAACTACTGGTGAAATCTTTTCCAAGTGTAAGATATGTGCTGGAGTCCAGAAAGGGACTTGATGTAGCCAGGAACAGGGCATTGATGGAAGCCAATCATGAAGTAGTGGCCTTCACCGATGACGATGCCGTGCCTGATCCACTTTGGTTGAGAGCATTGGTAAAAAATTTCAATACGCCCCTGGTAATGTGTGTGACAGGCATGACTATGCCCCTGGAACTGGAAACAGAGGCCCAGGAAATGTTTGAAAGTTACTCTCCTTTTGGAAAAGGCTTTAAAAGAAAAAAGTACACGCATAACTCCGGCAATCCTTTACAAACAGGGCAAGTAGGGGCAGGTGCCAATATGGCCTTCAGGAAGTCTGTGCTACAGGAAGTGGGATATTTTGATGAGGCACTAGATGCGGGTACACCCACAGAGTCTGGTGGTGACCATGAATTTTTTGCCCGGATACTTATCAAAGGGTACCAGATCGTTTACGAACCAGAAGCTCTTAGCTGGCATAGGCATAGACGCACCATGGAAGAAACTAAAAAGGCCATCAGGGGATACGGAATTGGAGTATATGCTTTCTGGACAAGGTTATTGCTAAAAGAAAAAGAATGGGGTATTTTAAAAATGCCCTATGCCTGGTTTATGCATACGCAACTACCCAATATCTGGAGATCAATATTGAAAAGGCCCGGAAGCCATCCACTACCCCTTTTACTTGCTGAAATTGAAGGCTGCTTCTTAGGGCCATGGAAATTTATTCAATCTGACAAACAAAAAAATAGAGGCGCCACCAAATGACCAATGAATCCATAGAGGTTAGTGTTATTATTCCCACTCATAACCGTTCGGGTTCAATAGTAAGGCTGTTGGAAAAATTGGCCATACAGTCCTTTCCAATAACAAAAATGGAAGTGATCGCAGTGGCTAATAGTTGCAGCGACAACACGGTGGATGTATTGAGCCACTTCCAGGCACCCTACCGGTTTCAGTATTCAGAAACACAGGGAAGCGGCCCTGCCGTGCCAAGAAATAAAGGAGCCTCATTGGCTTCGGGCAATGTTCTCATTTTTTTGGATGATGATGTAGATCCCTCTCATTCCCTGGTAGAAGCGCATGTGCGGGAGCATACCAATTCAATGAAAGTGGTCATGGGTTATCTGCCATTGACCATGCCTGCCCGCCCTGATTTTTTCAGGTTGAATCTAAGAGCCTGGTGGGAAAAGAAGTTTTACCAAATGAGGGTGAAGGGATACCGGTTTACCTACGAGGATCTATTGAGTGGTAATTTTTCTGTGTCTGCATCATTATTCAGGCAATCAGGAGGGTTTATTACCAGTTTTACCTGTAGGGATGATTATGAGTTAGGCATGAGGTTATTACAATTGGGAGCTGAGTTTATTTTTTCTAAAAATGCCTGGGGCTACCATTGCGATGAAGTAACCAATCTTGTACGCTCGCTAAAACGGAAAAGAGAAGAAGGGCGTACGGATGTCAAATTATGGAGGTTACACCCGGATATTCAAAACACGTTGCAAAAAGACTATACAGCCAAGGACTATGACTTCCTTCAATCAAAGACAGCCTACTTGCTATTGAAATGGCCATCTTTCAGTGACAGGGTAAGCCATTTCCTTGAAAGCCTGCTTCCAGTTATGGAGCGTATAAAAATGCGTTACAGTTGGGAAAGATTAAGTTATAAACTGCATACCTACTGGTATTATAGAGGCTTGCTTGATGAACTGGGAACAAAAGAAAACCTGAAGGCTTATTTAAACCATAAGCCGCAGGAAGCGACCTATCAACCCCTGGAAATAGACCTGCAAAGTGGATTGGAAGCTGCTGAACAGTTATTGAATGCAGAGAAACCCAAGGCTATCAGGGTTAAGTTGAATGGACATGTAATTGGAGAGACAGATTTTATTAGTGAAGCGGAACCGATAAAAGGTGTCCATTTAAGAAAAATCCTGGGTAAGCAACTATCCAAGCCCTTATTAAAAGCATTATCGCTACAGCTTTTGCTGAATAAGAAACATTGATAGCAGAATGGGCAGTAATTACTTCAATCGCTGCAGCTGCTCTACGGTGTCCACAGCAAACCATTTTGAAGGAAGCGTGTTGCTGCAGTACAATTCATTTTTTTCAATAAGGCTGTTCCACAAGTCGTAAAAGTTCTCCACAGGAGGCACCAGCTTGGTGATCTTACAAGGGTTTAAAACCTGGATACCGGAGCAGTAGGTTTCAGACACTTCAAACCTTGACAACTTCTTAACCCGGTTATTTTCATGAAAGATATAATCTCCCTCCAGGCCCTTTACCGGCTTAACTGGCACGACCATACAGGCAGGATTATTAAACGAGAAATATTCCTGTGATAAGGTTTCAAAATCCAGGTCGGTGACATTATCACAGGTTAATACAAAGAGAGGCTCATCAAGATGCTTCAAAAGTGTGTTAAAGATCCACCAGGCATTATCATGTCCTTCCGTATTCAAAATACCCGATACATTATGTTCGATCACATGTTTAGCCAACATGGCTCCTTTGTATCCTACCGTGATATAGATATTGGGGATATACTTGCGTATCTTATCAATACCTATTGCAATCAATGTACTGCCATTGTAAGGCACCATGGCCTTAGGAACAATATCTGTAAGCGGCATCAGGCGCATGCCCCTGCCGGCAGCCATAATGATAGCATAACTGATCTTTGTATTCATACTTCTTCCATTGGCGGATTATTGATGATCGCTAATATTTCAGCATCTGTAAGCTTTTCAGTATTGGCCGAAGACAAGCCGAATGATACCGGGTTGTCCACTTTTTCATTAAATGAGATCAGGTAGTGTAGTATTCCATTGTACACCACTTCCCTGGTGTATGGCAGTTCCAGGTCGCCAATTAAAAATTCATCATCCCGTTCACCAGGTCTGCCATCAATTTTTTCATACCGTCCACCTTTTTCACGGGTCCAAACATTTAAAATATCTTCTATCTGGGCTGCCTTCATTTTTCTAGAGAGCACTTTACCTTGTACATCATCCATATGGTCAAGCGCAGTGATCACCAGGTTAACTGCTTCATCAACCGTAAAGAAAAACCGTCGCATTTCCGGACCTGTAGTACCTATTACGCCAGTCTCCTGGAGCATTTTATTCCAGATAGGGAAAACTGAACCGGTGGACCATGCTACATTCCCATAACGTACACAGCAGAATTTTGTTTCAGACTTGCCATTTAAAGAGCAATACATTCTTTCCATTAATGCCTTACTCAAACCATATGTATTACGTACGGGAGGTGCCGCTTTGTCTGTAGAAATACCAATAACTTTTTTTACGCCGGTTTCCATGGCCACCCTGGCCACGTTTTGAGATCCCACCACATTAACATCCACACATTCCATTGGAAATTTTTCCGCCAGGTCTACAAACTTGGTAGCTGCCGCATGGATCACTACCTGGGGTTTATACTCACGAAAAGCATCCCTGACAGATTCAATGTTAGAAACATCCATAGGTGCCATTTCACAACCAGTAAACTTCTTTGCCGCCAGGTTTTGCTTATTATTTCTTCCTGTCAATATAATTGTGTACCTGTCTTTTAGCTGTAATGCAAGTCGCTTGCCTAGAAATCCTGTTCCACCGGTTATTAAAATAGTTTCTTTCATTTGTTGTTTGAATATTATATATTTCTGCCTGTAAATAAAGTTTGAAAAATTGGATTTTGCCAGTTTAAGATAGTTTTATTTATTAACCCGATTGTATTCACAAGCATTCTCATTTTAAGTGTAGGAAAGAAATGGCCACCAAATTATTGGAAATAGAATTGTCGGAAAGTATTCATGACCTTGTCCTTGATGGTCAATTTGAATCTTACAGGATATTGATCCGTTACAAAAGGCAACCTATCGGATGGATACATTTTTCAAGTAAAGGTGAAAAAAAAGTTTCTGCAGCCGAGTTGGAAACTGCAATGCTGCACCAGCTGTCGCCAGCAATAATACATACGGCCTTAAATAAGAACTTAGGCAATATTACTTGTACCTATATGCCCCACCAAGGCATAAGCATTGTGGTTTGCACAAGAGACAGGGCATCATCATTAAGGAATTGCCTGGCATCTTTAATGGAATCCGTTTATACGAATTATGAAATAATAGTCGTAGACAATGCACCTTCCAATGATGACACCCTTGATGTGTGTCATCAATACCCTGTTAAGTATGTGAGAGAACTTCGACCGGGACTAGATTGGGCAAGGAACAGGGGCCTTAGTGAAGCTTCGAATGATATTATTGCTTTTACAGATGACGATGTGAGGGTAGATAAATATTGGTTGCAGGCCATAAACCATATTTTCTCAAATAGAGAAATTATGGGCGCCAGTGGATATGTGGCTCCTGCAGAAATGGAAACAGGAGCACAGGAATTATTTGAATTTGGATATGGAGGTATGGGTCATGGGTTCAGGCGCCGGCACATATACAAAGACAAAATCTCTAAGCAGGAATTGTTTTGGGCCAGCAGCTTTGGAATTGGTGCCAATATGGCTTTTAGAAAGGAAGTATTTGCTGCATGTGGATTGTTTCATACGGCACTGGATGTGGGAACACCCAGCCATGGAGGGGGTGATGTGGAAATGTTTCACAGGATAGTATCGAAAGGGTTTCATTTTGTCTATGATCCTACCATGATGGTTTGGCATCATCATAGGAGAACGGAGCAACAACTAAAAAAACAGATTTACGATAATGGCAGAAGCTTTGGCTGTTATTTGATTCATTGCCTGAAAAATTCTTCCATACCACCAGTCCACCTACTATATTATTTTTTGAAAGAATGGTTGTACAAATGGAATATAAAGAATCTTCTATCGCCACATAAAATACCCAGGAATTTTACCTGGCAGGAAATAAAAGGAATGCTTTCAAGTCCATGGGCTTATTATAAAACCATGAAGTGGAATAAAACCATAAGTGCCGGAAAGTATGCTAATAAGGCTACCAATTAAAACGCATATCCCAAAGTAAATGTCAGGGGAATTTTTACTCCAGCATTCTCTGTAAATATGTTGCCGTTAGAATAGTGATTGATGTTCACTTCAGCATTGATGTGCTTCTTTTTTCCAGCAAATAATCCTACACCCATGAAATCCTGGAAGGTGAAGTGTCTTCCTGTTTGGCTTCCATCAATAGTAAGCCTGGAAATATAACTGGGACCAGCCAAAGAATAAAAGAGATAGAAATCAACTGGCCTGGTACGCAATACATTGAACTGGAATATTGGTGAGAGGGCAAGGGTATAAAATTCATCCTTATTTATTTTGCTTCTCCACCAGGAAGCACTTGTTCCAATGTTCAAGGCAAATACTTTCCCGGTATGATATACGTTGCGTTGGTATCTGACTGTAAGGCCTTTTTCAATTTCAACGCCCCCACCCCAGAAAATAGGTATCGTTTTAGAAGTGAAATTATTAATGGCATAACCCATTGAATTGGTAGTATATCCAACCTGTACCAGGTTGTGCGGGAATGTATAACCAGCTTGTTGCGCCTTTTGTACTCTTTCTTCAGAAAGCGGTCTCATATTATAACGAAATCCTGCAGAATAATATATAGTGTGTGGTTGATTCTGTTCTATACTGCCAGGTAAATAGGAGGCGCCTAATAAAAAGTCCCACCGGCGGTTGGCATGCAACTCGATACCACCACCGGTGAATACAGTACCATAGCTTGCATTTTTAACGATAGGTTTATCGTTGATATTAAAACCCTTCCTGGTTACGATTCCAAGTCCTGCCTCACCATAAATTGCCAGTTTTTCACCTATAGGCAACTGCCCTTTAGCGCTCAACGATCCGAAATGCATCCATACATGATGATCAAGCTTGTCGCCATTTATGTTTTTATAAGCCACATATTTTACCGGCCGCATATAGCTTACCTGTGCGGAAAGGTATTTATTGAACTGATGCCCGAGGAGTACTACTCTAACCGCTGTATGAGGAACCTCTATGGACTCGACCTGATTTCCAGGTTCTAACTGTGCTTTTGAAAAAGGATAATTAATGTAACCAATGTTGACATTAAAATAGGAATTGGCCAGGAAGGATGGATATTGAGTTCTGTTATCCTGGGCAATAACAAGATTTGACAGGCAAAAAATAGACAGTATAGAAACAATGGTAATACTTAGGAACTTATGGCTCATGTAAATGATTCACTTTTAAAAGACTTCAATGATACATTATTTATACCTGGATTGAAGGCTTAAACTCTTAGATTTAAAATTTAAGTTCTGCAAATATGCATCCTATGCAAGTTATTCACATCGTAGATTTCCTATTGCAAACATAAAAATCACCAACTAGGTTTACATCAGTTTACATACGTACCCATCTCCTACTGAAATTCCCTTTTTTATGTTCAGCGAACATATTATCTGATCCTTACCAATTCCCTAAAGAAAAATCATAGCGTCCATTTTCCTATGGAGTATTCATCACTCTTAAACGCTACCGCTATGAAACAAAAACAAATTCAAAAAGATCACGGCAAAGAGCTGTATCACACTGTTATTTTTCTTATCACATTATTGAGTGTACTGTGGTATCTAAATGTTTAAATTTCAACTCTCATAAAGTCAAAAACCCCTTTTGTTCAAAAGGGGTTTCATTTTTACACTTCCCGCATTTATTATATAATAACTATTGAGAACCAATAGTATGATTGACTTATTCACAGAAAATTCCTACCAGATGTGCATTCCGGTGGATAAGCGTGGATAAATTACAACCAATTATGTTTCAGTAAATTATGAGCTATACTTAAAGCTATGACTGGCAATTGGCACTTGTTTTTTGTAACTATATAGTATATGAGCCTACCAAGAAAATTGCGTGACCCCAAAAAAACTTCTCACCCCTTAAGTAAGCCATTAAAGAAATTGCCGGTTAAAAAGAAGAATACTAAGGCAAAGAAAAGTACTTCCATATCTATTGATGTTCCGGGACATAAAAAAAGCCTGGCAAGTATCATAGAACTGGAAAAAAGAAAACTCTCCCGCTCCACACCAGGCAAAATGCCACATGATATAAAACCCATGCTGGCTACGCTCGTGGATGAACCATTTAATGATGAGGCATGGCAATTTGAATTGAAACTTGATGGGTACCGGTGCCTTTCCTATTTAAAAATGGGTGACGTTGAAATCAGGTCCAGGAACAATAATTCTTTCAATTCGAAATTCGAGGATGTATACTATGCGCTTCAACAATGGCAGATCAACGCGGTAGTAGATGGAGAAGTGGTGGTACTGAATGAATCCGGAGTGCCGGATTTCAACAGCATTCAATTATGGGAAAAGAAAAAGCAAGGACAGTTGGTATATTATGTTTTTGACCTGTTATGGTTGGATGGCATGAACATCATGGAAGAACCGCTTTCTTTGAGACAAGAAATTCTAAAGAAGATCATTCCAGACAATGGTGTCATCCGCTATAGTGATCATATTGATTCTATAGGTAAAGACTTTTTTGAAATTGCCCGGGAAAACAACCTGGAAGGAATCATTGCCAAGAAAAAGGATTCCACTTACATCCCGGATTCTCGAAGCAAAGCCTGGTTGAAAATAAAAGCAGATCAAAGACATGAAGCCATAATTTGTGGATATACAAGAAAAAAAGAATCAGACAGGCTGTTCAGTTCAATAATATTTGGTGTGTACCATAAGGATAAGTTGGAATTTATAGGCCAGGCTGGTACAGGGTTTAGCCAGCAATCACAACAAGAGCTTTTGAAAAAAATGAAACCCCATATCACAAAAAAATGCCCATTTGATGAAGAACCTGCTATTAATGATGCTGTAGTTTGGTTGAAGCCATTCCTGGTGGGGGAAGTAAAATATACTGAACTCACTGGTGAGGGAATTATGAGGCATGCCTCCTTCCAGGGACTGAGAGAAGATAAAGTAGCATTTGAACTTAATGATGAAAAGGAACAAGATACCCAGGACATCATATCCAAGGCAGGAGAAATCAGCCAGCCAGATGCCTTGGTTTTACCTCATGATAAAGACAAGATGGCTATCATAAATGGCCATGACCTGAAATTAACTAATCTGAATAAGGTATTCTGGATCAAGGAAAAGATCACTAAAGGTGACCTGGTCAACTATTACTATAATATAGAGGAATACATCATGCCCTATATTGTTGACAGGCCCCAATCTCTGAACCGCTATCCTAACGGCATTGAAGGCAAGAGCTTTTACCATAAGAACATGGGCGAACACATTGATAAGTGGATCAAAACTTTTGAGAGAATGAGCGATAGCTCGGGACCCAAAAACTTCCTGATCTGCACCAATATGGCTTCGCTGATATATATGGTCAACCTGGGTTGTATTGAGATCAACCCCTGGCATTCCAGGATTCAAAGACCTAATCATCCCGACTGGAGCGTAATAGACCTTGATCCAGGTGACATTGCATTTGAGAAAGTAATTGAGACTGCTATCGTGGTTAAAAAAGTACTAGACTCATTACAGATACCTTCGTTTCCCAAAACCTCAGGATCTACAGGGATTCACATTTATATTCCATTGGGAGCCAAATACAACTACGAACAATCAAAACAACTGGCAGAATTGATTGCTAATGTTGTTCATGAGGAATTGCCATCGTTCACAAGCCTGGTTCGGAGCCCCTCAAAACGTACTGATAAGATTTACATAGATTATCTTCAAAACAGGCCTATTCAAACTATTTGTTCCCCTTATTCTGTTCGCCCTAAACCAGGAGCCACCGTTTCAGCCCCTTTACACTGGGATGAGGTAAAAAAAGGCTTGCAGATCTCTGATTTCACTATGAAAAATATCTTTGAAAGATTACGTACGGAAGGTGATCTTTTTGAAGGCGTTATTGGAAAGGGCATTGACCTTAACAATATTTTGAAAGCCCTGTCTAACCTCATCTGATCATACCTCTTTAAACATTAGCAAGCACATTGATCTTGCGTTTGAAATAAGGGATGCATGACTTAATGACAAGTTTTACCTGGTTGGTACAGTATATGTATTTTAAATTGAAAAAACATATGTCCAGTTTCCAGCAAGTAATACAATCGGGCAAACCTGTTTTGGTAGATTTCTTTGCAGAATGGTGCGGTCCCTGTAAAATGATGGCGCCCATTTTAAAACAGACCAAAGATGCCTTAGGAGACAAGGCCACTATAATAAAGATTGATATCGATAAAAATCAACAGGCCGCGGAGCAGTTCCAGATAAGGGGAGTTCCTACTTTGATATTATTCAAGGATGGGCAAGTTAAATGGCGTCAATCAGGTGTGGTACCTGCTAACACGCTTGTACAGGTAATCAATCAACACAGCAATTAAAACAATTGATTAACTGCAGCTTTCAAAAATGGCCAGGTAGGAAGCGTAGATATTATTTTCAATTCTTCTCCCAGTGAACTCTCATTATCAAGAAATTTAAGTACAGAGGGTGCATCATTTTTTTGAAACAGGTCAGTAAAAATCTGTTTGCCCGGCAGGCTGTTTTTATATAAGATATTCAATAATACACTGTCATAAAAAGTGTATCTCCCGGGGACTTTTCTGCTTTCCGGATCACCATGATTAATTAATTGTTGCACCAGTTCCTGGCTGTGTTTTTGGATAGACCTGAAGGTATATCCACTTGAGCCCTTAGTGCGCCCGCCAGCTGTACCAAGATTAACGATATTATTCCGCCGGGGAGAAAAATTGAAATTGGTCATAGGAATGATACCAAACTCTACTTCCAGCACTTTGAAGGAACCAATTTTTAGAGTGTTAACAATATAATGTTTAAGATTCCGGTCATACTCATTTGGAGTCAAAAGCGATTTACTGAAAAGCGTGTATTCAACAATAGCTTTATTAGAGGCGAAGGGAAGCACATAGCAAAATGTAGTTCCATTTTCCTGTGATGGCCTAAAGTCCATTAAGGTCGCCTTTTCATCATTGAAAATATGATCTTCCGTTTCAATGACCCAACCTTTAAAATGCTGTAATAACCAATATTGCCTGGATGTTAAGTTGGGCTTATTAAATATGATGCTATTGAAGACATAATCAGAATACATGTATTCTCCATTCACCCTTATGCCAGTATTTCCATCGCTAAAGATTTCTTCCACTGTATCAAAGCGAACGGTAAAATTGGGATGCTTGCTGACCTCATTTAAACAATAGGTATAGAAATCTACACCCCTGATCATTTTGTAAGTATAGGGAGCTATATTAAGCTCATCAGCAAAATCCTGTCCATAAAAGGAAAGTTTTTGCCAGTTTTTATATACAATATTTTCAAAAAGACCGGAATTCTTTTCCCAAAAACACCAGGTGCGATCATTGGCTTTTTTAGGATCCTTATCTATAAGTAGTATACGTTTATCAGTAAACTTCCCTGATTGAATCAAATGCATGGCAAGGCTTAATCCTGCACATCCTGCACCACTAATAATGTAATCGTATTGAATTGGGGATTTCAGACCAGGAAATAATAGGTTGATTTAAATGATACCATACAGACATTGGCAATTGTTATTGTTCCGGCGCATAGTTAACTTTTTTTGATGCCATCAGTTGCCTGTCTCTTTTCACTTTCTCCCAATATTTTTTATGAACCAATAACATTCCAAAACTTTCTCCATGCTCTTTATTCAAATGCTTGTGGTGCATTTTATGGGCCCACTTAATGGCACGCACATAAGTATTGCGGCTTTTTGAAAACCATTTAAAGCGCTGGTGAATGATCACATCATGTACAATAAAATAAGCAGCCCCATAGGCCATGATCCCAAAGCCAATTGCCTGTGACCACCAAATGGATTTCAAAGTACCTGTTAATATCAATAAAATGCTTGGTACGGCAAAAATGACAAAGAACCAGTCATTCTTTTCAAAGAAGCCAGGCTCCTTTTGATGATGATCTTTATGCAAAACCCATAATATACCATGCATGATATAGCGATGGGTTAACCAGGTAATGCCTTCCATTAGAAAAAAAGTACACAAAAGGACAAATATGAATAATAAAGTGATCATGAAACGCGGCTGTTTACACTTACATTATTGTAATTTTCTTGCCACCATTTCTCTATTCTTGGAAATGCAATTTTGAACCAGGAGGTGTAATGCGTTGGATTTAATTCAATATCTTTTTTTATGTCGGCCATTTCCCTGTAATCAATGTTGGCCACTTCCAATTCATTAGGATTTATTTCCTGATCATATTCACCAGCAAACACATGGTCATATTCATGTTCAACTAACTGGTTTTCTACGTCAGCCTTATACAAAAAGGAAAATATCTCCTGTATCCGGGTTGAAAATCCCAGTTCTTCCTTTAACCTTCTTTCAGCGGCATCTTTAGTGATCTCATTGGGATATGGATGGCTGCAGCAGGCATTGGTCCACAAATGAGCACCGTGATACTTATGACGTGCCCTTTGTTGCAAAAGCATGCGGCCTTCTTTATTGAATATGAAAACACTGAATGCCCTGTGTAAAAGTCCTTTTTGGTGAGCCTCCAATTTTTCCATCGTGCCTATTGCATCATCATGCTCATTTACTAATATGACTTCCTGGGTAATCATTCTATCAAACGTAATCCATTTTTTACACTTGCCCTTATGATAATAAATGCTTTCTGGTAATTCGGTATCCGTATGCGCTGACGCAAGATCTCCTTATGATGAATTTCCCTGATCTTTCTAAAAAGTGAATAATAATACTTATAGGCAACATATACGCCAAACCTTGCTTTTATTGGCAATGATATAATTCCCTTATAAGCCTTTTTAAAGTCCAGTTCAATATCTTCTTCTATTTTTTCCTTATCATGCTCGGTAAAATTATGAAAGTCGCATCCGGGAAAATATAACCTTGACAGATCATTAAAGTCATATTGGATATCTCTCAGAAAATTTACTTTTTGAAAGGCTGCGCCCAGGGCCCTTGCATAGGCTTTCAACTTATTATAAAGCTGACGGTTGCCCTCACAAAAAACATACAAGCACATCAAGCCAACTACTTCAGCTGATCCGTAAATGTATTCTTCATATCCCTGCCTGTCATAAGTGTTTTGAGTGAGGTCAGACTCCATGCTTTTAAAAAAGGCATGAATTAATTGGTGATCAATTTGATATTCATTGACGGTTTTTTGAAAACTATTTAAAATAGGATTCAGACTAATTCGCCTATCGATTGCGGTAAAAGTTTCTGTTTTGAACTGCTGCAATAAATCCAGCTTGTCATGCTCATGGAAAGTATCCACTATTTCATCAGCCAAGCGTACAAATCCATAAATATTGTAAATAGGAACCCGCAGGTCGCTATGCAATAACCTGATGGCAGAAGAAAAAGAAGTGCTGTAACTTCTAGTCACCACCTTGCTGCAATCAAAGCTTACCTTATGAAATAAGTCTATGGTCATAGATCGTTCTTAAAGGCTTTAATAACTTGTTTAGAAACCACTTCTCCACTTATAAGGCTTGGTGGAACCCCAGGACCTGGTACTGTGAACTGGCCTGTGTAGAAAAGATTTTTTACTTTTTTGTTTTGCAATGACGGCTTGAAGATGGCTGTTTGCGTTAACACATTGGCTAACCCATATGCATTCCCTTTGAATGAATTATAATCGCTTTTGAAATCAGAAACAGAATAAGATCGCTTATAAATAATGGCATCGGCGATAGACTGCCCTGTATGGTTTTCTATTCTTTTAAGCACTTTTTGAAAATAGAGTTCTCTTAATTCCTCCGAATCATTTTGAAGTCCAGATGCAACGGGAATCAAGACAACAAGATTTTCGCATCCCTGTGGAGCTACAGTGTGATCGGTTTTTGATGAAACACTTAGATAAAATAATGGTTCATCGGGCCATTGAGGATTAGAATATATCTGTGATGCATGCTGATCAAATTCTACATCGAAGAAAAGTGAGTGATGTAGAATATTATCCAGTCTTTTATTCAAACCAACATAGTATAAAAGGCAAGAAGGTGCCAAAACCTTTTTATTCCAATAACTGTCGGAATAATTTCTATAAGCCTCAGGTAATAAGGTGGAATCTGTAAATTGGTAATCTGCACCGCTAATAATTGCATCTGCATTATATTCTGCCTTATCAGTCACCAGCTTTTTAGCAGTTCCTTTTTCAATGATAATTTGCTTTGCATTCTCATTACATCTGATAATTACTCCCAATTCTTCTGCTAATTTTCTCATGCCTTCCACAATGGAAAACATACCTTTTTCCGGGTACCAGGTTCCGCCTACAACGTCAGCATAATTCATCAAACTATATAAAGCGGGAGTATTTTCGGGGAGCGCTCCTAAAAATAAAATAGGGAATTCCATCAATTGCCGGAGCTTAGGGCTTTTGAAATACTTGGAAACATGGGATTTGATAGAAGTAAATACATCCAGCTTCAATGCATTTTTTATCAATTTCCAATCTAAAAATTCTAATACCGATTGCCCCGGCTTATACACCAGGTCTTGAATACCAATTTGGTATTTTAAAGATGCCTCTTTAAGATATTGATCAAGCTTCTCTCCACTACCTTGTTCGATGCTTTCAAATAAATCTTTTAATTGCTGATAATTTGCGGGTATGTTGGTATATGTATCTGACCAATAGACCCTATATGAAGGATCTATTCTTTGAAGCGAATAATAATCACTTACTTTTTTACCAAACTGGCTAAAGAATCGCTCGAAAACATCTGGCATCCAATACCAGCTAGGGCCCATGTCGAAAGTAAATCCCTGGTCTTTAAGTTGCCGTGCCCTTCCTCCTGCTGTTTCGTTTTTTTCAATAACAGTCACTTTCCAACCCGCTTTCGCCATAAACGCGGCAGCTGATAAGCCAGAAAACCCTGCACCTATTATAATGACGGATTTACTCAACGTTCAACTTGTTTTTGTAATTGTTTCTTGGCGAAGTGGATACGGCTTTTGATCGTTCCAATTGGCTCATTAAGGGCAACGGCTATTTCATGGTACTTATAGCCTTGTAAATACAACTGGCAGGCAGTCTTAAAGATAGCAGGTAATTCATGAATGCTGTTATTTATTTCCCTTAACCTAACATTAATTTCAGAAGAGAAACCATTGGAAGGCTGGAGGTACTTAACCGTATCCATCACTAATTTCTTTCGCCCTTCTCTTCGATATTCATTAATAAAAATATTGCGCATTATAGTAAACAACCATGCCTTGATATTGGTTCCCTGGTTGTATTTGTCCCTATAAGCAAAAGCTTTATATAGAGTTTCCTGGCATAGGTCTTTAGCCATTTCATGGTCCTTTGTGAGGGAAATGGCAAATGGCTTAAGACCATCTGTGTTGTTTAAGACCAAAGAATTGAATTCCTGAATACCCATCTTGTTTAATTTATAATACTACAAACTTAAACAATAAATTGTTTAAACGTACAGCGTAATTTATTAAACAAAAATATTAGCCTAAAGTATCCAGGTAGCTTAAAACAGATGTAATTGATTGAAAATAAATGAGGTTAGGTTGGGAATTTGCCTTTATTCTTTGGACTGAGCTGCCAGAAATTAATATTTGGGCAGAAGGTGCCTGCAAGCTGAGCTGTTGAAGATATTTTTGAAGGTTTAAGTGTAAAGGCAGAGAAGTAAGATGCAAGTATAAATATTGAGGGGCAACCATTTTAAAAAGATAGCTTACATCTTTCAAGGGTACATTGGCCCCTAAATAGATAACAGAGATATTTTTCTTTCGCAATAAATAATAAACAAATAATAACCCCATTTCATGGTGTTCATTCTCGGGTAATAACAGGACGAACAAAGGGGAAGACCTATGAACAAAGGGCAGGTCATCAATAGCTTTTACCAATTTTTGCCTGATGATGTTTGATACGATATGCTCCTGTAGCGGGATGATTTTATTGGTTTGCCACAAAATGCCGACCTTCTCCAAAAAGCCAAAGATCAGTGTACTGACGGTTTTCTCAATTCCGTTTTCTGCTATATAACGATTCAAAGATTGTTCAAACTCAATACTTTTGATATCGATCATATACCCTATCAGCTCATTCACCAGGTTTTCTTCATAAGCCTCCCTTCCTGGCAATTGCATGATTTCCCTCGCTCGTTGTTCTGGGTGCATCTCGTCAATTTTGGAGATCTTATATCCATACTTATTCAATAAAGCCACCGTCAGCAATGTTTTCAACTCCTCGTTATTATAGGTGCGGATGTTAGTTTGGGTGCGTGAGGGTTTTAAGAAATGATACCGCTGTTCCCATATCCGAATGGTATGGGCCTTAATCCCTGAAAGTGATTCCAGTTCTTTGATGGTAAAAGACATGATGTTAGTACAAACTAAATCAAGATTGGTTGAAAATTGAACAATTAGGGCAAAAACCCATTTCAGCTAAATGAGGTTAAAGTGTTTGATTTTTAATTGAACCTGAATCCATCAGTTTTTGCATCCAACCGGATGACTTTAGCTTTTGCAAGCCAGCCAAATGCCTTTCATGGTGTAGATCTGAGCCTGCAAAATCATAATACTCCTTTTTCAAAAGATACTCGGCTAATTCCTGAACTGAATTTCCGTAATATCCCTGCAACGACAAAAGGTTTAACTGGAAAAAGCAACCGCTTTGCCTAAGTTCATCAAATACCTCTCTTTTCCGGTTCAGATAACTATAACGTTCGGGATGTGCAATGACAGGCTGGTAGTTTTGAAGCTGCATTTCAAAAAGCATTTCCTGCAGGTCAAATGGAGCTGAAAGCATGGAAAATTCAACCAGGACCATATTCCCGCTTAAAGCCAAAAGAGGGGTTTTGTTTTTTAGCAAGCCGCTGAAATGTTCATCTAAAAAGTATTCAGCACCCACCTGAATTTCTATATCCAGGCCGGCTGTAACCACGGCTTCCTTTAAAAGTGCGCATTTATCCAATATTATTTCCCTGGTGTTAGGATAAATATCCCAAAGTATATGAGGGGTTGTTATGAGTTTTTTATATCCCAGGTCAGCAAAACCTTTAATTAGGTGAAGAGAGGTTGGTAAGTCTGGTGACCCATCATCAATTCCGGGAATAAGATGCGAATGCATGTCAGTTTTTAACCAGCTGAGATCTATAGGTGTATTTGCCTTTTTTCGAAAAAACAACATTATATACTATTTTACTTGGACAGCAGTTGATTATAAAGCCTGGACATATCGTTCATCAAACGCTGGTAGCTGAACTTTTGCAATACATGCTGTGAACTATTATGACCCATCCGGGACCTTAATTCATCATCTTCAACCAATTTCAAAAGGTGATCACAATAGCTTTGGCTGTCATTTACATCAGCTAAAAGAGCTGTTTCTCCTTCAATGACGATATCAGCTATTCCTCCAACCCTTGTGGAGACTATTGCCTTATTAGATGCTTGCGCCTCAATAAGGCTTACAGGGGTACCTTCATTAACTGAGGTCAGGCAAACAATGTCCAAACCCGCATTGATCACATCTATATCACTTCTCCAGGAAGTGAAAACTAATGGATGTGGATGTTGGCGATCGTTCTCAGCTGAAAATGGAATACCTACTTCCTTGGCTATATTTTCAAGGTCAGCCCTCGTTTCACCATCGCCTATAATTAGCGCTTTTATTGGCTTATTACTTTTATCTAATACCTGCCTTATTGCTTTTATAAATAAATAATGATTCTTCACAGGCACTAACCTTCCTATGATACCTATAGCAATCGTTTCGTTATTGATATTGAACTCGGCTCTAAATTTTTTTCTTTTCTCTTCATTATCCTTTTGAAATCTATCGAGATCAAATCCTAATGGTATCACATGAAATTTGTCCTCAGGTGCAATTTTGAACTGATGTACCAATTCGACCTTCTGTTGATCGCTAATGGCAATGATGGCATCACTTTTTTTGGCCAGGTATCTTTCTGTATTGATAAATACTTTAGTCTTAACAGGATTAAAGTAAGAATGGAATACATGACCATGGAAAGTATGTACTATGGCAGGCACATTGGTGGCTGCAGCCGCTAATCTTCCCAATGCTCCAGGCTTTGCGGAATGCGTGTGTACAATATCAGGCTTAAAGCTTTTGATCAACCTTTTCAATTCCCGGTAAGCCATGTAATCACTTGCAGGGCTAATAGATCGACCCATGCCTTTGATGGTGACATAGTTAATTCCCAACTGGTCAGCGAGGTAGGCAGCACTTTTCTCATGATCTTCCTTTTCACCCACTACTAATATGGTGTCAAATTCAGGAGCCAGGTACCTGGAAAGGTAGATGGCATTCAATACGGGGCCACCCACAGCCAATCGGTTTAATATTCTCAGGACTCGCGGCATCGGGCAAAGATATGGGCTAAGAATTACCTAAAGCCAGTGTTATACAAAGCGTAACTTCTACTATTTGATTAAAGCTATCCAGTTTATTAAGATCGTCGATAACATCGGAATAATGATTAAAAATAACGGCTTGAATTTCTTTATTTTCGTCAGGTGCAGTATTTAACGATCTGGGACCTGGTTCTTACGCCTATTTATCTTTTTATCTTGATAGCTATCGCTAAAAGTCAAAGAGATAAGCGCTACCCCATTGGTCATCCTTTGAGGAAGTATTATTTACCAGGCTTGTATGTAAAATTTGGAGGAGCCATCTTTATTGCATTGGTTTACCAGTTTTATTATGGTGGAGGAGATACATTTAACTTCTTTAGACACAGCCAGGTTATAAATTCTGCTTTAGACGATTCTATTTCTAATTGGATTGACCTTCTTTTTCGAAAATCTCCAGATCTTAATCCACAGTTATATAAGTATACCTCTCAATTGGAATGGTATACTGACAGGTCATCTTACCTTGTGGCTGTTATTGGTGCCGTTTTTGGGCTATTCAATGGAACCAGTTACCTGCCTATTTCCTTACTATTTGCCTATTTTACATTTACTGGCGTTTGGGCCATGTATAGGACCTTTGTAAATCTTTATCCTCAATTACACAAAGAGCTAGCCATAGCTTTCTTGTTTATACCCAGCACCTTTGTCTGGGGATCAGCCATGTTTAAAGACACTGTTTGTATGTTTGGTTTGGGGTGGATGACATATACTACATTCAGGATCTTTGTGAACGGAGATTTCTCCCTGAAAAACCTGTTTATGCTGGGGCTAAGCTTTTACCTGATTGCTGTGATCAAGCTCTATATTTTGTTGGCCTTTTTACCTGCTTTGGCGCTTTGGTTATTATTGACCTATTCTCATAAAATACATACAGTTGGCCTTCGCTGGATAGTTAATCTGGTATTCGTAGCTATGACTATTGGTGGATTTTTCTTTTTCTCAAAACGTTTTGCTAGTGAAATGAATAAGTACTCTTTGGAAAAGGTTGCCAAAACGGCTGCTGAAACGAGGGGGTGGATTGCTTATGCTTCAGGAGATGAGGGATCGGCTTATGATCTGGGAGAATTTAATCCAAGCCTTCTGGGGATGTTGAGTAAATTTCCCCAGGCCGTTGTAGTTACTTTGTTCCGGCCTTTTATTTGGGAATCTAAGAAGGTTATTGTTCTATTATCCGGATTAGAAGCTTTGCTATTTCTTTTCTTTACCTTAAAAGTTATAGCCAAAAGAAAGACAAATATATTTTCGTTGATCAGTAAAGACCCCAACTTATCATTCTGCCTGGTTTTTTCAATCATCTTTGCTTTTGCTGTGGGAATTTCATCTTATAATTTCGGTGCATTGTCACGCTATAAAATCCCCTGTCTTCCCTTTTACGCTGCCTTTCTTATTATTTTGTACTTCAATTTTGAACAACGAACTGCTTCACTTCAAAGAGGTTATTCAAAGAGTCCTAAAAACAAATCAGCGTTTGCCTGAATGCTGTATTCCTTTATAATTTTCTCTCTTCCTATCCTACCCATTTCATTTCGCAACTTGACATCTTCCAATAGTTCTGAAATAGCATTATACCATTCCTCTTCTCGCTTGGATAAAAAGCCATTTAGGCGATCTTTAATTATCCTTTTATTCACTCCTACAGGGCTAGCTACAGCAGGAATACCTAAAGCCAGGTATTGAATTATCTTAAAGCCACATTTTCCCTCGCTCCACCTGTCTTCTTCCAATGGCATAATTCCGATATTGAACTTAGAGAGGTCATTGATCTCTGATGCTTCAGTCCATTTAATATATTTTAAAGACCGCAGTTGAAATTCAGGTTGCTTATTGCTGATTACAAAAAAATCAAAGTCTTTTTTTTGTTCCAACTCCCTGATGACCGGAATTATCGGATCAAGATATTTCATTGTGGAATGAGATCCTGTCCAGCCTATTGCCGGCTTTGAAACTTCCTGGTTTACCAAACGATTATACTTGTTAACTATATCAACCGCAGTAGGAACAATAATAACATCAGAATTAAATTGTTTTGCATATCCTGCCAGGTATTCATTACCAGCAGCAATTTTATAAGCCCATTTACAGATCCATTTCGTTTTCCAAAAGCATTTTAAGGAAAGAGCCAGCCTATTATTATCAGAAATAGTTGGAATCCATATAGCATCATCAAAATCAAATACTACTTTCTTTTTCCATAGTTGGGCAATAATCCATTCAAATACTGGTGGACCTATAGGTGAAGCTTCCCTATGTACTACTATAAAATCATATTGATGAACCAGGAAAGTGGCTGCCCATAAACGTTTAATAAACCCTTTACATACATCAAGGATTTTTAAAAAAAATGATCCTTTTTTGTAGAGACGTGTCCAAGCTGTTTCATCCAGGAAGGATTGTGTTGCTATATTAATTTGGGCCTGTTGCAAAAGCGGGAAATAAGCTTCAATCCTGAAACGTTGAGAGGGCGCCGTTTGAAGTGGATAAGGCAAGAGGAATAAAACTTTCTTTGACTTCACTTTACAACCTTTTCATAAACAGCATGGTATTTTTCAATACCTCTATCCAGAGAAAAAAATTCCTTGGCTCCCCGCCTAATAGCCTGTTGATCAAAATCTTTTTGTTTCAGGTCATTGACATAGTTAGTATAGGCATTTTGTGAGAACTCTTTTACTACAATTCCCGCGTTATATTTTTCAACTACTAAAGAGGTATCTCCTACTTGGTCATTACAAATAACAGGCACACCCATAGCCATTATTTCACCTTGCTTGGTGGGTGATGAAGCTTTTTTGGAATAAGAAGGCTTTATAAAAAAAATGGAGTAATCTGAAATGGAAATATACAAAGGCACCTGGTTCCTTTCAGCAGAAACAATACGAAGCGAGGTAAGGGGAAGATTTTTACTTTTAAATACTTTTTGTATCTCTTCCTGATCATCTTTTGTAACAAATAGAAAAATGGCATTCTTGTTAACCTCTAAAAAAGTATTGAAGAAATCAACCATCTCTTCCAGCAAGTACCAGGTACCGATTGAACCAATGTAACTAATTACTTTTTGATCATCTTGGATCTGGAGCTGTGTTTTAACTGTTTTTGTCTGGTGTGCATTGATGGAAGAAGGGTTAAAAAGGTTGAGATCAACACAACAGGGTATGACATCCACTGGTGCAAAGTTTTTATTGGCATCCCAGGATGTAATCTCTTCCTTTGCTGCATTGGTAAGTGATATAGTATGATCCGCAGATATTAAAAATTCCTGTTCTTTTCCTTTGAAATATTTATATATGGAAGCAAATACAGGGTTGTTCAACTTCCAAAGTCCTCCATCCACTCTTTCATCTGCCCAAAAGCCCCGCATGTCAAAAATTAATTTGACGCCCCATTTCTTTTTCATCCACAACCCGGCAAGTGCGGTAATATAGCTACGGCAATGCACTATATGAAAAGATTTTATTTTATGAAGTTCCTTGATTTTATTTTTTAATACTTTGAGGTCTTTTAAGGTTGAAAGTATAGGCGGTTTCTTTGTGTATAGAAGCGGCTGCCATTGAATTCCATTTTCCTGGCAGATGGAATCAATTGCAGACTTTCCTTTTTCAAATCTTTCCTTTTTTTCAAAACTGATAAGGGTAAAGTTGTATCCTTTTTCTTTCAACCCAATAATGTAGGGAAGCACTTGTGATTGCCCCAAAGGATCAGTCATGCCGTCATAAGAAAGATAAAGAATGCGTTTTACATCCATTGCTTATACCACATTTGAAACATCAGCAAATACCAAACTTTAAGATGTTTCTCCTTCCTGCCATTCATAAAGTCTGACACAATTTTTCTTACAATGTGTACATTAAAAAGACCATGTGTTTTTAAACTTTCTTCACTTAAATATTCTTCTACAAGGTCTTTTAATTCATGCGATAGCCAGGTGTCAACTGGTATCCCAAACCCCATTTTTGGACGTTCCATCATTTCTTTTGGTATATACTTGTGGACGATCTGTTTTAGTATATATTTTTTTTGACCTTCATGGTATTTGAATGAAGAAGGCAATTGTGCGGCCCATTCAATAATATCCTGATCCAGAAAAGGCTCGCGTCCTTCAAGGCTTACGGACATGGTTGCCCTGTCTACCTTTTGCAAAATATCATCAACCATATAGGTTTGATAATCTATGGCCATCATGTAAGCAAGAGGATCCTGGTCTATGTTCATTAGTTCTGAACTATTATGAGATGTAGTCAGTTCAGTCACCTTATCAGTAAAAACTTCCTCGATTTCCCTACTATTAAATACCTGGTTGAGGTTTTTCAATAATTCTGATGGTGACGGATCAGATAAGATATTTTTCAATTTATCATAGCGGCTATGGAAATTTGGTTGATTTCGCCAATAAGGAATCTGTTTTGAAGAAATATTTGACATGGCAGCAACCGCCAACTGTCGTACGGGCCTGGGTAGTGCATTTATTTTCTGCCCATACTTATATATGTAATCATAACGATTATATCCAGCGAAAATTTCATCACCCGCATCAGATGATAAAGCAACTGTTACCTTTTGCCTTGCCATTCTGCTTACCAATATTGTTGGAATGGCACTGCTATCTGCAAATGGCTCATCATAATAATAGGGAAGTTCTGGAATGATATCCAATGCTTCTTTCGAGGAACAATACAATTCAGTATGGTCAGTACCCAGTCGATCCGCTATTTGTTTTGCAAAAGGTGCTTCATCCAATTTATTATCGGTTGTACCGATCGTGAATGTTTTAATTTTCTCGGTGCTATTTTTTTGTAACAAAGTGGTTACACAAGTACTATCATATCCACCACTTAAAAATACACCAACAGGTACATCGGCCACCATGCGATACTGAAAGGCCTTTTCAAGGATTTTTTCAGTCTCATCAATAGCATCGGGAATAAGTATCTGAATCTTAGGTTTATTATAATAGTTATATACGTTCCAATATTGAACATTACTAACTTTTTTTAAATTTAATTCAAGTCTTAATAAATGTCCAGGTTGTAATTTATATGTATTACCATAAATGCAATAAGGATGTGCAATATACCCATACTGTAAGAAGGAGGCTAGTGCCTCCCGGTCAATTTGCTTTTCAAAAGCAGGATGGGCTACCAGGGATTTCAGCTCTGATCCAAATAAAAAGATATCATCTTTCCAATAGTAATAAAATGGTTTCACACCAGCCCTGTCCCTAATACATATTAACTCGTTACTTTTTTCATCAAACAAAGCAATAGCAAACATTCCATGCCATTGTTCAATGGATGACTCTCCCCATTCGCGCCAGGCATGTAAGATTACTTCCGTATCAGAATGAGTTTGGAACTGATGCCCCTTTCCTATTAGTTGATCCCTGATCTCATTGTAATTATATATTTCACCATTAAAAATGAGGTGTAGGCCATCATAATGCATCGGCTGATCAGCAGCATGGCTGAGGTCAATAATGGAAAGGCGGCGGTGGCCGAGGCCAAGTTGGGCATCTTGCAGCTGTTGGAAATAGATACCTTCCCCATCAGGACCACGATGTGACACGGCCATAGCCATTTGCGAAAGCAGTTCTTTAGTGCTACAGTTCTTAAAATCGATAAAGCCGGCAATTCCACACATGTCAAAATTTATTTAATGATTTGCAAAAAGTGATGCGAACAAACAAAAATTCTTACTCGCCTGTCAATGCTTTTTTGTAAATACCAACTAATTGTTCCTTGTAGGCAGCTGCATTGTATTGCCGCTTGCACCAATCATAACCAGCAGAGACAAACTCGCAAAGTTTTTCATTTGCCTGCAATTGTTCAAGCAAGCGTGCCGCTTCGGCGGCATTCTGAAGAGGAAAAAAATGGGCATAACCACCTGTTATTTCGCGAAAAACAGGAATGTCTGAAAGAAAAGTAGGCAATCCAGTCGCCATTGCCTCGATCACGGAGAGGCCAAAACCTTCATGACTTGATGCCTGAAGAAAAAGATCGTAATTTTTGAAAATATTTACAGGATCATTGTGCTGGCCTTTTAAAACCACTGGAAGACTTTGCTCATTTATCTTTTGTTCCATTATCCCCCGAAGAGGCCCCTCTCCATAAATATCCAGATGCACTGTACAGTTGGGCAAATGAGCGAATACTTCAAGAAGATACATGTAATTTTTTGCCTCTTTCAAATTTCCAACAGCAACACAACGCAAAACGTCTCTTGTTTGCGGTGTTGCCTTTTTTTGCAGATGCTCATCCGGAAGAAAGTTATACAACACAAAGCATCTGCCCTTGAAGGGCACATAAGCAAGGTAATCTTGTAACACAAAATTTGAAACTGCAATAAGAATATGTCGTTTCTTCAGTGTCAATTTCTCGCACCACAGACTCTTTTTTCCCTTTCGAAAGGCATCCAGACTGTAAATACTGTGAAGCGTATTGATCAATGGTAAGTTGGCTGGAGTTGCGAGCCGCGCAAAGATAGATGCGATCAACAGGTTGGAATGTACCAAATCCGGCTTGAAATCTTTAATGACTGTTTTAATCCTTTGGATCGTACGCCATGAGTGTTTCCAACCACCATGATGCAGACAGATGAAACAAACCTCCCCCTTAAACTCATTTGCAAGAGAATTGGGAGGCGTCAGAAATACAACTACATGCTGCCAATCCTGAAGAGCGTTGACGACATTTTTTAGCAGGATCTCAGCACCTCCCATGTTTAATGTATCAATGATATGAATTACCCTCATACCAATTATGTAAAACGAACGGCTTTAACTTCCATCAGGTTTCGCCAAGGCATTGGCATCAGTTTTTGAGCAATGTAAGCCACAACAACCATCAACAGGAAAAAGGAGAGTGCAGTCGCATAAGCGGCTCCGATAGCACCAAACCATTTGATGCAAAAATAATTGAACAAAAGGTTTGATGTTACATTGAAAACTGCTAGCCATCCTAAAACCCGGCTCCTTTTTAAATAAAAAATAAATCCGGAAAAAAACATGTAAGCACCCCAGAAACAATAACCAAGTGAGACCCAAAACACATATTTTAAGCCGGGTAGATAAACTGGATCAATGAAATATGTAAAAAGAATAGGAGTAAAAATCAGAATAAACATTAATAGACCTGCACACCCCATAATATACCAATAACCCATTTTCACAATCTGCAGCTTGCGTTCATCGTTCAAGTTTGAAAGCCTTTCCATTAAAAATGGAGTGTAAAAATTAAAAAATGCATTAACGGCCACCAACACCAATGAACCTACCGTATAACCAACACTATAAATCCCTGCTTCCGAAATTCCATTGGGAACCATCTTCGCAATAAACAACCTATCCGATTGGTTAACCACAAGTTTACCAATACCATGCAAAACCAATGGACCGCCAAAAACAATTCCTTCTCTTATATAATGTAGCTGAATTTTCCCTTTGATCATGCCCTGCCTGTAGAAGTAAATGAAGGCAATGATAAAAAACAAAACAGATACAATGAGCCAGGAATACATTCTTCCTTCCCATGCCCAACCCTTTTGTACAATAAAGTAAAATGTTAGACTAATTTCAATACTTACTTTGGTCAGCGAAAAAAAAGCAAAAGCTCCTGCTTTCTTTTGAATAATGAGAAATTGAATGAACTGCTCGTAATAAATACTGAACAAAGTGAGTGCAAGTATAATATAACCCCATTGAACACCGGCACCTTTTAACTCCAAGTCATCGGCAAACCTTCCATAAAAAATCCAGGCGAATATAGCCAGCAGAGCTGTATTAAAAATTGGAATTATTTGAATGGACGTGAACTGAGAAGCGTAAATCGATTTATCCGTCTGCTTAAAATAGTCAACGCTTAAAAGGCTGTAAGCAGAAATGCTGACAACAGGAATAAGAATCGTTATATAAGTATTGAACAAAGAAAGCAGACCATAATCACTTGGAATTAAATAGTGCGACAGCACAGGCATAATAAAAAAATTAATACCGGCGCCGATCACCCCAACCAATGTGTACAAAGACAGGTGCTTAATAAATTTCATGGCTTAGCTAACAAAGCACTTTTGATTCTAGCTGAGGCCATACCATCCCACATAAAAACATGGCGGTGTATCACCTCAGTTGAAATTTTTTTTGCTATCGTTGTTAAATTTTGCTTCGACTCATCGAACTCAAAAAGTGGCAATTCAGGAACTCCTAGCTTTCTAAATTCACTACCATGTCCTTTTAAAGCCGCATGAAAATAAATGGCCGGTTTATACATCATTATTATAGGAGCAATAGAAGAAAAATGCACAAAAAAAACATAAGCTGCCCCAGCTATCAACTTTTTTAAATCAACTTCCCGAATGTAGGTTAATGCCTCGCTCTGATAAAGGTTACCTGTCTTGTAGGATAAAGGATGCAATTTCACCTTCAAATGATAACCATTTACAGTCGACCAAATACTTAGTTTTCGGATATAATCATTCTTCTTTTCCTGGGTTATTCCATGATCTTGGTTAAATCCTGCTTCTACAAATGGACAGTCAATTAATAAACAATAGTTTTGTGCTTCAGCTTGTTGATTAAAAAAATTAAAATATCCATCGAAGGTAGGATTGCCAGTGATTAGAAACCTATCCAAAGGAATTCCATCACGTTTTCTGTGATATCCAGCATTATCATCTGAAAATTCCAGGTAGACATCTGCACGTCTTAGCTCAAATTGATTATTAAATAAAGCTGTTGTCAGATCATTTTTTTTTCGAGAGAAAATAAATTTCACTAACGATGGAAAACTCCTTAAGTTTCTTAGCCTGAGTGAATTCATTAAAAACCTGAAAGACCATCCAGAGGTATTGCTAAATTGGATTTTCTGATCGAGAAGTGGATTCACACTTAACGCTTCATCTACCTCGTATGCTCCGCGAATTCCGTGCTGAAGAACAAATGTTTTGATGCCTTTATTTCTTGCCGATATATTTAATGCAAGCTGATTGAATGATTCAATGTCTGCAAAAACTACTACATCAGGCTTTACTTGGTTCAGAAGTGTATAAGGAGAAGCATAATCACCCCAATAAATGACAGAAATATTTTTTTTTCCTGTCATGTATTCAGGCTCATCCTGATGGGATTGCTGATATAGAAATATTAACTCCATGTCCTCAGCGAACCGAAGGAGATATTCTGTTAAGTCAAACCGGTGATAATACCAGTTTAGTAATACTCTCTTCATCTTGATCAATCTTCAAGTCCACCCTGCCAAACGGTGTGGCGAAGCGAAAAATTACCATTTTCATCAAGTCCCCATAAATGTGGAGACCGGAAGCGGTTGCTAAGTTCATTACGGAAATAATCAGGATCAATATCGAGGTAGGCCATAATTTCGTTAAAGTAACGCTCCGGAAACTCACCATCAAACTTTTTCACAAGAGTTACTCCTTCTTCTCTATTCAAGTGATGGTTCCGAATTTCTTGAGAAGCATCGTATGTAGCCCTGCCAATACCAAATTTAACGTGTGTGGTATAATAATGCAGGTCATCAATTTTGTCGTCGATGCTATTGTACTTACTGTAGGTTCCTTGCGTTCTAAATGGTCTTGCCTTGAAGCCTGTATTTTCAACTGCATAATAATAAACCTCTTGAGGTATCCATTTCAAATAATATCCAAGGTAATGTACTTCAATATTTGCCTGAGCAAGTTCTTTCGCATCAGCAGGCAAAAAACACATCAATTCATTCATCCGAAGTCCATATTTCTCTGTTAATTCTCGAACGGAAACCCCTCCCAAATAAATCTCATCGATGTTGTTATAAGTAAAGTAAGATTTGTCGCGAAGCGAAACGGAATTATCTGCAATGGGATTACCGTATTCGGCTTCGTTTTCGCCATAAAAGATCAACGGAATTTTAAATTTGGCTGCCATTTTAGGAGCCAGATTTTTTTGCCCTAGGATAAAGGTTTGGAATGGATGAAATAGATTCTCAATGCTCAGTTTAGTGAGAAGTTTCATGGCTCTTCCATTTTGCTTAAAACTGATATTATCAAAGCCGCCTATCTCAATCCAGTTTTTCCAGTTTTCATAGCCATAGTCAGTGTACAAAATTGGAGGCCATGTAACCGTTAGTGGATTCATGCCATATTTGTATTTCAGCACATGCGCTTGAAAGGCGCTGTCCTTTCCACCACTTCCTGAAACAATGCAATCATAGCCACCATCGTTGCGACGGTATTGATCAAGAAGCCGGACTAGCTGTTCTTCTCTTGTAGCCCAATCGATCTGGTCTTTAGCTTCAGCATTACGGCAGGCATCACAGATATTTTCAGAATCAAAGTTCAGCGTTACTTTCTTGCTGTCTTTTGTGTGCTTAAATTCGATTGCCGACGCAGGCCTCTGATTGCTCATGACACAGCGTGAGCAGAATTTAACTTCCTGAGGTAAACCATAATATGCTTCTCGCTGACCAGCAGGCTTGCCGAATTTCTCCAGCAAAGGTTCTTTTATTAAGGACATTAGTATGTATTTTTAAATAAGATTATTTTGTTTTGCCCAGCTTTTATAAATTGCTAATCCGTTTTGAGCGCTTTTCTCAGGGTGAAACTGGCAGGCAAAAATATTGTTTTTGAACACAGAGGAAGTATATTCTTTATTCCCATATCGGGTGCGGGACAGTACAACACTTTCATCATCTGGTTGAACATAAAAGGAATGAACAAAGTACATGTGCTCATTCCTTTTCAGCGACTGCAGTGGGGTGTTTTCCCAATTCACCTCGCCTTCGTAAATCTCATTCCAGGCAATTTGCGGCACACGAATCATCTTCCCTTGGTTTTCGACGCTTTCGAACTTCTTGACCGTTCCAGGAAGAATGTTTAACCCTTCCGATGAACCAAATTCATCACTATTGGAAAACAAAAGTTGCAAACCTAAACAAACCCCCATAAACGGTTTTCCTGTTGCAATATGTGCACGGATCTCGTCCGCCATCCCCGTACGTTGAAGATTTTTAATGGCGTCTCCAAATGCACCAACCCCGGGCAATACCGCCGCATCTGCAGTCTTTAAATCTGCAGGATTGTTGCTGATTTTTGTTTTAAGGCCGATGTTCTCCAATGCCTGGCGAACACTAAACAGATTCCCAAGCTCATAGTCGATGATCACAACTTGACTCATAATTTCGATTTATCTTATGGGCAGGCCTTCCCCTCGTAAGTAATATTTAATATCGGGCAGGCTGCAAGCCTTTATTTTTCCGTAATTCTTTTTGCTTTTAAGAAAAGAGACATTTCCCTCGCCATGAAATGTTCCAACTTCTTCATGTGCACGGATAAAATCATAATGAAGGATAGACGCAATTGCTACTGCGTCCACTTTGGCTTCATTGATGATTTGCGCAATATCTTGCGGTGAACCGGCACCGCCATGAGCAATAACCGGAATTTTCACCGTGTCGGCAACTTTTTTTGTCAGGTTTATATCGAAACCTTCCCCAGTGCCTTCTTTATCCACCGATGTAATCACGATTTCTCCTGCGCCTAATGCTTCCACTTTTTGGGCCCACTCAACTACTTCAACTCCGGTGTACTCTCTGCCGTTATCGATATAGGCTAAATAGCGTCCATCCGTTTGCCTGATAGCCTCAATTGCCACGACGATCGTTGAAGATCCAAACCGCAAGGCGGCTTCCTTAATCAAATCAGGATTTCTGATTGCAGCGGTATTAATGGATACTTTGTCAGCGCCGGCTCTCAACACAGAACGAATGTCTTCAATAGAACGCAAGCCTCCGCCAACCGTTAGCGGAATGAATATTTCTCTGGCCGTACGTGAAATGATCTCGTGCAAACTGTTTCTTTCATAAAGAGAAGCAACCGAATCTTGAAAGATCAATTCATCAGCACCATTTTCGTAATAATACTTTGCGGCTGTTTCAGGTTTGCCCAGAACTCTTAGACCTTCCAGGTGAATTCCTTTCACAAGGTTAGGGCCTTTAATATCAAGTCGACTAATTATTCTTAATTTTTCCATTTGTTTAAATGCTGGTCCAGCCACCATCCACAATAAGGTTTTGGCCGGTGATGTAAGAGGATTCATCTGCTAATAAAAAACAAACCGGGCCCACGATATCTTGTGTTGTACCCATTCTTTGCATCGGCACTTTTGCTTCGTAATTTTTAACAAAAGCTTCAGGCTGGTTGTCAAAAATACCACCCGGAGACAAACAATTTATGCGTACACCAAAAGGACCGTAATAACTGGCCAGGTAGCGTGTAAAATTGACAATACCTCCTTTGATTGCGGCATAGGCAGCTGGCATTGTTAGTGTTGTTCCTTCATAAACAGAAAAATCAGGACCAACAACACCATAAATTGAAGACAGGTTGATAAGACTGCCGCTTCGTTGCCTTTTCATCCTTTCAAGCACCAATTGACTTAAAATAAAAACACTGTTAAGCTGCATATCGGTGTTCTTCCGCCACGACTCCAGTTCAATCTCTTCAAACTTTCGCCCCCAATCTTGTGTTCTTGGATAAGCCGTATTCACCAAGCCATCAAGCCGACCATGTCTTTTACAAACAAGGTCAATTGCCGCTTGCACTGAAGACGGATCAGTAATATCAAGGTGTATTGTGCCTGCTTCAATATTTGTGTCGAGGTGAATGTCGGCCGAGAAACAGATTCCTCCTTCGCTTTTGATGCGATCCGCAATAGCCTTTCCCAGTAAGCCGGAGGCACCTGCAACGAGTATAATCTTATTTGACAAGCGCATCATGCAGTGGCAATTTTTAGCACCTCGGCAGCTTCTGAGAAATTGTTCATCATCGGCTGCTTTGTTTGGATATGATCAATAAAATAATTCATTTGCTGCAGGTATGTATTTTCCATTCTGAACTCTTCTGATTTAAAAACAGCTACCCCATTTTTTACTACAACAGCTTCTAAAAGGTTCGCCTGTAATGTGCAGTCTGCAGTAATGATTTCAATTTCTCTTTTTGCATCCTGCCTGTAATAGTTCAAAATAATGTTAACGGTAAACCCAGGATAAAGCAAATGGTAAACGGCAAAGTCTATTGAGTCAATTTCTAATTGAGATACTTTCCTCTTGATACTGATGACTTCCTGTGGTTTACCGAAAAGCCAATAGCAATAATCTACTTCATGAATAAGGTCGAGATGAACACCGCCACCCAGTTCGGCGCTGGCACTGTACGACTTCTTGTAATCTTGCCCGGGCCGCCATTTAGAAAGATCAGAACCACAATACACATTCACTTCATTAATCTTAATGTGTGATGTGGCCAATTGTTCTTTCAAAAAGAGCAGACAGGGATGAAATCTGAGATTACAGGCTACATATGTCGGGCAATGCTGTATTTCGGTTTCAGTTAACAATGCATTGGCCTCCGACCAAGTCTTGACCACCGGTTTTTCGATAAAGAGAGGACGGTTTAATGTAAGCGCTTCACTTATCGTTTTCTTGTGCATTTTTGTCGGGTTAGAAATGATCACGAAATCCGGAGGAACCAACACTTCTGTCCACTGATAGATATTTGTCACTCCTTCAACCGTTTCAGCCTCAACACTATTCCGCATTGCCAAAAAATAAGCAGAAGGGTTCATGATTTGTATCGCTTTGATGTGTTTTTTTGCAATCGATCCAAGTCCAATTATTAAAACAACCATAATTAAGTTCTATGCGAGTAAAGTGTTATTTGATCGATGAACGGATGACTGGCAACTAATTATTTTGATCACTAATACTGAATTGGGCACCTGAAGGCTATTAGAGTAGCAAATGGGTATGCGACCAAAATTTAAATTATATAAATTCTTGCCGAAACCCACGGAAGTTGCTCCACTCAGATTATTCAAATTCTATTTTTTTGGAGAAATTTCCCAACTAAAGTGCAAAATCCAATTTTTTGTTCTTCAGTATGAAATCCATAAACTCGAAATCGATCGGGTGATCCAGATCAAAACACATATGAGGCATTACATAAATTAATGACTTATCGCTTATAGTCGCCGGGTTTTCCTGCTTAAAAAACCTTCTTCTGTAAATATAAAACGAAGCATTGAGTTCATAGACTTTGGGAGCAGATTGTCGTGTTAGAAAAGAGCCTTGCTTCACAAGTTTATAATACCCATTACTGCCTTGCTCCACCATATTAAAATAGGGGTTTCTCGCTGCGCTATTGACTGAAAAAAGATTTAAAGCCTGCTCGTCCCCTTCAATAATAGACAGTCCAGATTCCAGGTCCTCCACATTCCGTAGCGGAGACGTTACATCAAGATCAAGAAGGTAGTCAAACGTACAACCCATCCTTCTTTCGGTATGGACCAAGACGTCTTTTAAGACTTCAATTTTACCAGCAGTATCATTGGCTAAATCTGAAGGTCGCCGGTATTTAGTTGCCAATCCGAAATGGAACGCGACCCGGGCAATTTCTTCACTGTCCGTCGACAATTCGATCACAGCATCTTGCGCTTCTGCAAATTTCTTTGCAGTCTCAATCGAATAAGCGATCAATGGTTGGTTATCAAGTAGGCGGATATTTTTACCAGGGATGCCTTTTGAGCCGCCACGGGCACATATCGTGATGAGTAATTTCATTAAAATTTGATGTGTTTGAAATCCTCTTGTGCTTTAACGTAATCTTCATACTTTCCGATATCCAACCAGTATTGAAGTATTGGATAATGCACTAATCTTTCACATTCATCGATCAGTTGTTGCATCAGGTCAGTAGCGTTGAAAAGCTGATTAGACGGGATGCGATTTAGCAGGTTTTTATGAAGCAGATAAATACCGGCATTTGCATAGTAGGTATATGTTGGCTTTTCTACCAAACCGGTAATGCAGTTCCTCTCATCCATTTTCATAATTCCATACGGTATCTTAACATTGTAAGGAATACTTGCTGCACACATCAACGCGTCGTTCGTCTGATAAAAATTGAAAAAATCTTCAAAATCAATGTTTGTGAGTATGTCAGAGTTCATGACGAGCAATTGATCATATTTAAGTTCATTGATCAACGAACAAGCACCCAATGTTCCCAAAGGCTCGTTTTCTTCCAGGTATTCAATATCAATGCCCTTACCGCTCCCATCACCAAAATGTTCAACAATTTTCTCGCCCAGGTACCGAACGCTTATATAAAATTTTTTAATCCCGAATAAAATCAACCTATCAATGTTGGTTTCAATGATTGGCTTGTGTCCGACTTTCAACATGGGTTTTGGTAATTCCTCGGTTAACGGCCGCAATCGCTCTCCCCTTCCACCAGCCATTATTAGCGCTGCCGCCGGAATTACCGTTCGAAGACTTTTCAAGTTGATGACATGATCAATTTCCTGATCATCGTTTAATACAGGAAGAAACCAGATCTCTGATTCACGATATCGTTTCAATATTTCTGGCCGGATGTCGTCTCGCTTGATGCTTTTGAAGTTACGATTCATGTACAGGGATACTTCTTCAGAAATTTCCCTGTCGCTAAGCAGCCCACGACGAATATCGCCGTCTGTCAATGTTCCCACCATCTTGTTTCCATCCAATACCAGTAGAGTCCTTGTATCGTTATCGGGTAGCTGATCAAGGATTTTCAAAGCTTCCCTTGCTGTGGCTCCAGTTTGAATGTAGTGTTCTTTATAATGATTTACGGGACCCATTTTTCAATATTTCAATGATGTTCTTTGCTACATTTTCTTTAAAGTAAATATTGGTACCAGTGTACCTGCCCTTTGTCAATCCATCTTTACAGGCTTTTATGATGGATGCGTTGTCGGCCTGGCAATGGATAACATTTTCAGAAACGGCTCTGCCTTTCTGTCGATCACCGATATTCACGACATATTTGCCAAAACTTGCTGCCTCAATTATTCCGCTCGATGAATTTCCAACAACAAGGGAACATAAATTCATACAACTAAAATACCCCTCGGTTCCAAAACTTTCCACTATGAATACATTACTACGGTTCGTTGCAAAATCCAAATAAACTTCTCTCATTGCATTGCCCATCGTGTCGGCATTTGGCATTGTTATAATCACTTGAAATTCTTTGAAAAAATCCAAAGCGGATACTAAATTTTCTGCATTCCTCCTATTGTTCGCGACACTTACCGTTTCGGGGTGATAAGTGACCAGGATTGAGGGCTGCAAAAGATTGATGGAAAATTTAGCCTCGAAATCCCTTGCTGACAAGAAATGCAGTCTAGGCAAGTTATCAAGACTCAAGGATCCCACCGCATACACGTTCTCATTGCAGCCTTTGATCTGCGCAACTCGCTTTGCATAGTCGTCGGTAGCTGTAAAATGAATTACCGAAAAAATTGTGAGACAATGGCGAAACTCGTTATCGATAGCTCCCATTGTCGTTTCGCCCCCGTGCAGGTGGGCAAACCTCATGTTAAAAGGGGCAGCAGCACTAACTGCGGCAAACATTTCGTACCTGTCGCCTAAACAAAAAACAAGATCATAATTCTCTTTTTCCCTCTCCCATACGGCTGCAAATTTTAAACCTGTTAATGCCATGCTACTGCTAATAGAAGCCGCTGTATCAGAAGCCAGTACCGTTTCAACCTGGTAATCTATGGCGAATCCTTCTGCAATGATTGCTTCGATCGTATGGCCGTGAAATGAAGAAAGATGTGTTCCAAAAGCAATAATACGTACATCAAAAAAATCATCACTGCCCATAGCTTGAAGCAATGGCAAGTAAATACCAAAATCGGCCCTGGAACTCGTTAAAAAGGCAACTTTCATTTTACGCAAAATCTTCTTCAGTTAGTACTTGATCTTCCTCAACCGGTCGCGTCAACCTCTTTCCCAGATAGTTAGCTATTCGCATAGGCGAAATACCGGTTCCTGGCCGCTTTATTTTGACATCTTTTTGCTCTATGATTTTACCCGCTGGCAGGCTGTACGCCGCTACCAAGCTTTTACGGGCTATGGCAATATTTTTTGTTTCCGAAGGAGAAGGAGTCTTTACACCATTGCCTAGTGCATTTTCAATATTGCGGATAGCTACTGCCATTTGTTTCAGCTCCACTGGTTCCAAGGAAGCTTTGTGATCAGGCCCTTCCATGTTACGATTAAGGGTAAAATGTTTTTCAATGATGGTAGCACCTAAGGCCACCGCAGCAATTGGCACCTCAATTCCATTTGTATGATCAGAGTAACCAACCTTTATTCCCAATTCCTCTTTTATAGTTTGCATCGCCAACAGATTCACATCTTCCATTGGTGTAGGATATTCTGTATTGCAATGCAGGATTGTGATGTATTCTTTTTTAGCGCCACTATCCAACAATACTGCCAGCGCTTCTTTTATCTCCTCCAGCGTACACATGCCGGTGGAAACAATCAGTTCGGGAAATGCCTTCGCCATTTCCTCCAGGTAAGGGAGATTTGTAATCTCACCCGATGGAATTTTACCGATGGTAATCCCTAACTCTTGCAGCAGTTTTATACTATCAAGGTCAAAGGGAGTGGATAAGAATTCAATCTTTTTATGCTGGCAATAGTTGATTAACTCGACATGGTGAGCCTCTGTTAATTCCAGTTTTTCTAACATGGAAAGCTGGCTTTCTGAAATGCTGGTTCTTTCTTTTTGGTAGCTAGCTTTTTCTGCTTTTTTACTGGCGACGTTCTTAGCCTTAAAGGTTTGAAATTTTACAATATCGACGCCTGCCTCAACAGCAGCATCGATCAATTGCTTTGCCAGATCTATATTGCCATTATGATTTACACCGGCTTCCGCTATGATTAAAGTATGGGTTTTCATATTCCTATTTGCTTTGCAGGGATGCCCACATAAGTTCCCATTTGACGAATGTTTTTTGTAACAACGGCGCCTGCACCAATCGTTACTTCACTGGCGATTGAAATATTCTGAACAACCACTGAATTACTGCCAATAAAACAATTCTCGCCAACGGTAACGCCGCCGTTTACCACCGCATGTGTGGATACATGCACATGATCGTTGATTACAGCATCATGCTCCAATAAACAATTGGTATTCAATATAACATTGTTACCTACGGTAGCACCTGCATTTATAAAAGCATGATGCATCACTATTGTACCTGCGCCAACTGAAGCGTATTTAGAAATGGAAGCTGAAGGCGCTACCACCGTAGCCAGTTTAGCCCCTTTTTCCTTTAAGAAGAAATAAAGGGCTCTTCTCTTCTGGGATAGCTTCACCTGACCAATCGTTATTAAAAAAGAATATCCTTTAGCAACGAATAAGGGGATGCTGTCATCATCCCCTATTACAGGGTATTGGAGAAGCTTAGTTCCTACTTTTTCCGGTGAATCCAAAATGCCTGCAATTGAAAACCTACCCTCCGATTCAATCACATCAATGCAAGACTTGCAATGCCCGCCACCCCCTACTAATATCAAAGACTCTTTCATTTTACAAATGGGCGATAACTGCTGGGCAAATTAACAACTCTTTCTTCTAACCATTTACAATTATATAAGTCACCCTTTATACAATCTTTATACATAGGCAACTCATTCATCAGACGCCAGATAGGCCTGGTCATTACCTGCTGTTCGTTAGAATAGGTTAGAAAAGCATCTCGTTCCTGCTTTCCCGGCATTATGATCGTGTTTAACCAATAATTTGCTTTTGTTCCAGGAAGTTCGCTTACAAATTTCTCGGGCTTGTCTCGAAAAAAAGCTTCGTATTCAGCCGCTAATTCCCGCTTGTTTTTAACCATTTCTGTAAGTTGCTCCAATTGGGCACATGCCAGTGCGGCATTCAAATTGGGCATGCGATAATTATATCCTATTTCGTCGTGTACAAACTCCCAGACATGCGGCAGCTTTGCTGTTGTAGATAAATGTTTGATCCGTTTTGCTAATGTCTCATTGCTGGTGATAACAGCACCGCCGCCACCAGAGGTCACCGTTTTATTTCCATTGAAACTGAATGTACCCATCAGTCCAAAATTTCCAGTATGTATTCCATTGTAAAAACTTCCCAGGCTTTCGGCTGCATCTTCAATAACCATGATGTTGTATTGACTGCAGATAGCAACGATCTCACTGATCCTTAATGGAAAGCCAAACGTGTGCATGGGCACACAGGCTGCAATGCGTTTTCCGGAAATTTTATTGATACAGCTGCCGTTCTTTATTATGGCATTGTTTTCCAGGAAATGCTGTAGGGCTGCAGGAGACAAGCCCATTGAATCTAGGTCAACATCTATAAAAACCGGCGTCCCTCCGGCATGGCTGATGGCGTTTACCGTTGCGATAAAAGTCAGTGGCTGCGTCAGCACTTCATCACCAGAATGAACACCAGCCGCCACCATTGCCAAGTGCAAAGCAGTGGTGCCATTTACAGTAGCGATGGCAAATTTTGCCCCCGCAATCTCCTGCATCAACGTTTCAAATCTGTTTACATAAGCACCAACAGATGATACGAAAGTAGACTCAATGGTATCGAGTACATACTTTTTTTCGTTACCTCCAAAGTAAGGTGCATGAAGCGGAATAATACCTTCTGGCTTTTGAAATAATGTCCGTATCTTTTGAATAAGAAATTGGTAATTATTTTGCATTAAATGTTATAGATATCTGCTTTGTATTGCTTTAGATTTTTATCATCTTTAAACCATTCAATGGTTTCGGCCAGGCCTTTTGCCAATGTATAGTTTTGCTTCCAGTCGGTAAGTTTGCGTATCTTTTCATTAGCGCCATAAAGCCGGAAGACCTCACTTTTTTCAGGCCTTTTTCTTTCCTCTTCAGTCACTATCCTGGCACTGGGATTGATCTGGTTTATTAACTCCTGCGCAAGGTCTTTTACACTGATTTCTGATTGCGTAGCGATATTGCAATCTTCTCCTATCAATGCATCTGTCTTTGCAATGGCTACAAAACCTTCTACAGTATCTTTTACAAAAAGCAAGTCTCTTGTTGGTGTTACATCCCCCAGGCGTATTTCTTCCTTTCCACTTAATAATTGTATAATGATAGTTGGAATAACTGCTCTTGCAGACTGTCGCGGGCCATACGTATTAAAAGGCCGTACAATGGTTAATGGAAGATTGAAGCTTCGGTAAAAAGATTCTGCAATGCAGTCGGCACCAATCTTAGAGGCAGAATAAGGCGATTGCGGCTGCCGTGGATGCTTTTCATCTATCGGGATATACTGCGCTGTGCCATAAACTTCTGATGTTGAAGTAACGAGTACTCTTTCTACACCCAAGTCTTTAGCAGCCTGTACTATGTTCAAAGTGCCTTTGACATTGGTGTCAATATAAGAATAGGGCGAATGATAACTAAAAGGAATGGCAATTAACGCTGCTAAATGAAAAACAACATCACACCCTTTCATTGCAGTAAGTACCCCGTTCGGGTCACGAACATCGCCAGTAAAAATTGTTATGTTCTTCAACTTTTCTGCCGGCAGCGTGTCCAGCCATCCCCATGAATTAAATGAATTGTAATAGCAAAATGCTTTTACATCGCAACCTTCTTCCAGCAGTCTTTCCACCAGGTGGCTTCCAATAAAACCATCGGCACCTGTAACTAATATTTTCTTGTTTTTTAAGATCATTCCTTTTTAAATGTACTTGCAACTAAATAATTCAAAATTATTTAGTTGTTTAACTAATTTCTAACTTGAAAAAAGTTATTTATGAAGTCATATAGTTCTATGTTATATATTCTAAGAACAGAGAATTTTTGTATCAAACACCTTTCGAAATTGTTTTGTCTTTTTTTCCTGTTTCTTTTTTCAGGATACACCGGCAACAGCCAGGCCTTCGTGGTTTATTATCCTGCCGGCTTTCCGCAGGAAGCTGCAGATGACTTGCGAAGCCTCCTGGCAAAAGCCACCGGCAAAACCTGGGGATTAGCAACACATGCAAACGAAGCAGTTACGGGTTTTATTCTTGTTCAAAATGCCAGCCGGTCTTACAAAACAGGCGAAAGCGCTTACATTACATCTGACGGTGCAAGTTTTGTACGGGTAGAAGCCCCGACTACAAACGGGCTTATTTATGGAGCCTATAAATATTTACGAACCATTGGCTTTAACTTCTACCTCCCCGATGATTTATACACCGAGTATCCAATTAGTAGCTCCATCTATAAAAAAACATCGGTGATGGAAACACCGGCCTTCCGAATCCGGGACTTTTTTGGAACGGGGGGATTTGGTTCCGGCAAAACTGATCCTAGTTTGCAGGTTCAAAAAGCATGGCAACTTTGGAAATGGCGCAATGGCTTTGGTTCTGAATTTCAACTAAGTGGTCATATTGGTGAAACTTTTAACCTGGATAACGCAGCTAAACTCGAAAAAGAACCCGACTGGACGGCAACCCCAATCAAAAAGAATGGGCAAGTAAATGTCAACACCCGGCTGAATTATTTTAATCAAGAAGCCGTTGATTATTTTACCGACTGGGTGCTCAAAAAATTTACGGCAAGAAGTTATACTC
>JAEZLJ010000026.1 GCA_023415275.1 Bacteroidota bacterium | reverse complement strand
GTGATGCAGCTTGTAGCGCCACTGCTTCAGTGACCATCAACCCAGCGCCAGGTGCACCAACGACACCAACAGCCGATGTGGTAGATCCTACATGTAGTGTGACTACAGGTTCCATTACAGTGACTGCCCCTGCAGCAGCAGCGGATCTGGAGTACTCAATAGATGGTGTGACGTTCCAGTCTTCACCAAACTTCACCAATGTAGTGGCGGGCACTTATACAGTGACTGTGAGAAGCACCACGGGTAGTGTGTGTACCTCTACGGGCAGTGTAGTGGTGAATCCAGCACCAGGAGCGCCAATAGTCGCAACACAGAATAAATCTATCTGCCAGGGTAGCTCAGTTCAATTGACAGCATCACCTGCAGGAGGTGTTTGGACAGGTAATAATGTAACCAATGGAGTATTTAATTCTGTTGGTTTAGCACCAGGAAATTATGCTGTAACTTATACTTATTCTCAAAATGGATGTTCAGCTACAGGTGATGCAATCGTGACAGTGAAAGCTAATACTACCTCCATTACTACAATCACCGTATGTCCTAACCAATTGCCATATACATGGAACGGAAAACAATATACCCAGGCAGGTACATACACATATATTACAACTAATGCGGCCGGTTGTGATTCTGTAGCATCCCTGGTATTGGAAATAGCACAGGTAATTACCGGATCAACGGATAATGTAACCGTATGTGCTAACAGCCTTCCTTATACATGGAATGGTCAGAATATCATGCAGGCTGGTACCTATACTGCTACGCTTCAAAATACGGCTGGCTGCGATTCTGTAATTACCCTGAACCTTGTAACCACTCCATTGGCAACTGCTACAGTTAGTGGCGGTAATCCAATTTGTGAAGGTAGTAGCACCACCTTGGCCATTGCCCTTACAGGCGCTGCGCCTTGGACGGTGGTATATTCAGATGGAGTTACCAATCATGTGATCAATAACATTGGTGCTTCTCCATATGAATTAACCGTATCGCCAACTACCACTACTACTTATACCTTATTGAGTGTAACGGATGCGAAATGCAGCAACAATTCGCCAAACAGCGCCATTACGATTACGGTGCAATCACAGCAATCTGGTATCAGGTATCCGAATGTGATCACCACTGCCAATACGGCCACTCCATTACAGGCCAGGAACCTGGGAAGTAATTATACTTACCAATGGAATCCACCGGTTGGATTGAACCGTACGGATGTGATTGATCCTGTATTCAATTACGACAATTCAGTCCAGTTTACCATTACGCTCACACCTGACAATGGCTGTAAAGTGGTGGATACAGTATTAGTGATCATGCGTGACCAGGGACAAACGATCCGTTCTGATATCTTTGTTCCAAAGGCCTGGAGTCCGAATGTGGATGGTCATAATGATGTATTGCGACCATTGTGTGTGAATATCGCTGAGCTTTATTATTTCAGGGTATTTGACAGGTGGGGTCAGCTGATGTTTGAGACCAACCAGATAGGCAAGGGATGGAATGGTATATTTAATGGTAAACCGCAGGTACAGGATGTATATACCTGGACATTGGAGGCTCGTGGTGAGGATGGTAAACATTATAAACGGAGTGGAAATTCCATATTAATGAGGTAAAATTGCCTATGAGAAAGATCCTGACCATAACAGCATTTCTTCTTGCCTTGGGGGCAGGTAAGAGCTATGCCCAGGATCCCAGCTTTTCTCAATTCTTTTCTTCACCATTGAATATCAACCCGGCATTGACTGCCAATATCAATGCAGACTGGAGGATGGTATCTAACCTGCGTGACCAATGGATAGGGCCGGCCAGTCCCTATATGACAGGTTCCATATCTTATGACCGAAAGGTGATGCAGAATAAGATGTCGGGCGTAGAGGAAGGCAATGTGATGGGAGTGGGAGGGATGCTGATGTTTGACAGGGCTATGGGTGGAGTTGCCAAAAGTATCTATGGCTCACTCGATATTTCATACCGCATCAAGCTCATAGATGCCGCGAATAAGCATCAACTAGGAATAGGTTTTGGAGGTATATATGGTCACAGGAGTGTGGACTTCAGCCGCCTGGATTGGGAGGAGCAGTTTACCGGGTATGGATTCAATACTAACCTGCCCACCGGGGAGGCAGCGCTTTCCAATATGAAAGGATATATTTCCCTGAGTGCAGGACTTACCTATAGCATCAGCAATGAGACCAGCAACCTTGATTTTGGAGTAGCTGCATTTCATGTAAATAAGCCTAAGCAAACTTTCCTTGAAGATGAAAAACAGGTATTGGCCATCAGGAAGGTAGGGCATGCTAATTACGAGACTTTCCTTAATGAGCGAACAGTTCTTAATGTCAATGGCATTTACCAGTTCCAGGACCAGGCCAAGTATTTTTCAGTGGGAGGGGCAGTAGGCTATTTCCTGGAAGATGAAAATGAATCCATGATCACGGCAGGCGTCTGGTACTGGTCAAAGAATGCCATTGTGCCCTATGTGGGTTTAGCGTATAAGGACATGCAGTTTGGCGTAAGCTATGACCTTACGGTGTCTAAGCTAAACCAGGCTACACGTAAACCCAATACATTTGAAGTGTCAGTTATTCTTCGTGGCACCAAACCTGCCAGTGGCATTATTCCTTGCCCGTGGAAGTAGTAAGCCTCTCGCATTAATTTATAAAGTAGCATTATAAAAAAAGAGCATAGACCCAAATGCAGATTGGTAATAAGCTCAAATAAAAATACCCTTCCGCATAGAAAGGGCATTTTCAACAACTACTATCTGTTATTTCGATAATAATTTAAAGGCGGCTTCCTTCACGTCAGCTGAACTTGAGCCAATAAAAACTTTAAAGTCTCCGGGTTCGGCTACCCATTTCAGGTCACTATTATAAAACTTCAGGTCATTGATCCCAATAGTGAAGGTTACCTTTCTTGACTCACCTGGTTTCAAACTGATCTTTTGAAAGCCTTTTAATTCTTTGACCGGCCGGGAAACACTGCCTACCATATCCCTGGTGTACAATTGCACTACTTCTTTGCCTTCTCTTGTACCTGTATTGGTAACTGTGACTGACGCGGTTATTTTTTCAGTTGGCCGCATCTGATCCTTACTTAGTGTGATGTTGCTATAAGTAAAACTGGTATAGCTTAATCCGTATCCAAATGGATATACAGGCTCATTGGAAACATCCAGGTAATTGGAACGGAATTTCTGGAACCATTTTCCCTGTTCCAATGGCCGGCCAGTATTCATATGGCTGTAGTAGATAGGCACCTGACCAATATTTTGAGGAAAAGTGGTGGTCAGTTTTCCTGAGGGATTCACATCTCCAAACAAAACATCGCCAATGGCATTGCCTGCTTCCGATCCACCAAACCAAACATTCAAAATGGCCGGTACATTTTCCGATTCCCATTTAATGGTGAGCGGTCTTCCGGTGAACAATACCAATACGACAGGTTTTCCTGTTTTCAATAAAGCAGCTAACAGATCTTTTTGCGATTGGGGTATATCAATATTGGAACGGCTGGAGCTTTCTCCGGACATTTCCGCAGACTCACCAAGAGCAGCAACAATTACATCCGCCTCTGCGGCAATATCCAATGCTTGTTGTCTTAGCGTTTCTGCTGAACTCGTGTCTTGCTTAATGGTCTTACCAAACATAGTAGCCCTTTCTACAAAGGCACTATCGGCATCAAGGTTGGATCCTTTAGCATACAGGATCCTTGTATTATTACCGGCCACATTTTTTAGTCCTTCCAATACCGTTATCGGCTTGGTAAAATCAGTAGCCACACTCCAGGTGCCGGGCATGTTTTCCCTGGCATCTGCCAATGGACCAACCAGGGCTATGGTGCCAGTCTTTTTCAGGGGTAATACATTGTTCTGATTTTTTAACAGCACAAAGCTTTCTGCTGCAATAGTCCTGGCAGCTTTTAAATTTTCCGGTGTATAGATCTCTGTTTTGGAGCGTTGCACATCGCAGTATTTGTAAGGATCAGCAAACAGGCCCAGTTTATATTTGGCTTCCAGCACACGACGGCAGGCTACATCTATATCCTGCTGGGTGACCTTTCCTTCCTGCATTGATTTTTTAAGGGTGGTCAGGAAGCCTTCGCCAACCATATCCATATCGATACCCGCTTTCAAAGCCAGGGCAGAAACTGTTTGAAGGTCGCCCATTCCATGGTCTATCATTTCATTGATGGCTGTATAGTCTGTAACTACGAACCCTTTAAAACCCCATTGCTTGCGTAAAAGGTCGGTCATCAACCAGCGATTGGCTGTGGCAGGTATTCCATCCACCGTATTAAAGGAACTCATGACACTGCCCACCCCGGCCTCAACGGCTGCCTTATAGGGAGGCAGGTATTCGTTATACATGCGGAAATGGCTCATATCTGTGGTATTGTAATCTCTTCCTGCTTCTGCAGCCCCATATAATGCAAAATGCTTCACACAGGCCATGATGGTGTTGTTTTTTGTCAGGTCTGTGCCCTGGTAACCTCTTACCATGGCCCTGGCAATTTCAGATCCCAGATAAGGGTCTTCACCACTGCCTTCTGAAATTCGTCCCCAGCGAGGATCACGGGAAATATCCACCATAGGTGAGAATGTCCAGCAGATACCATCCGCACTGGCTTCTGTGGCAGCTATCCTGGCAGATCTTTCAATGGCTTCCATGTTCCAGGTACAGGCTAATCCTAAAGGAATAGGGAAGGCGGTCTGGTATCCATGGATCACGTCCATACCGAAGATGAGGGGAATCTTCAGGCGGCTTTCTTCCACTGCCACTCTTTGCACTTCCCTGATCTTTTCCACGCCTTTGATATTGAAGAGTCCACCCACCTTACCAGCTTTGATCTTACCTGCAATATCCGAACTCGAGGCCTGCCCAGTAGTGATATCACCTGCACCTGGTAAATTCAATTGGCCCAACTTTTCATCAAGGGTCATTTTACTCATCAGGTTTTTAACAAACGTATTCATGTTGGCATCCGAGGTAGTTCCTTTTGCCTGGCTATTGCTTTTATAAGTTGTGAAAAGCAACAATGCTGCTGCTATTAATTTCAATCCTTTCATTGCCGTATTATTTTAATAGATATGGTTTAATGATTTCCTGCCATATAGCATAACCTTTTTCATTCATGTGCAAGTTATCCTCAATAAAGATATCTGCCCTGGGTTTATGATCCGGCCCCAACATGGCATCGTATATATTGATAAAGGCGCTATTCTTTTGCTTGTCCAGGTAAGCTTTGATCATGGCATTGGTGCTTTCCATTTTGGGCATCAAATGTGCCCTGCTTGGACTGGGTTTGATTGATACATAGGCAATATTGGCCTTCGGCTCCTGTTTGCGTATAATATTAAAAAGGGTTTTAAACCTGTTCAGGACCATTAGTGGTGTCACTGCATCAGAAGAGGCCAGGTCATTGTCACCGCAATAAATAAGCACTTGCTTTGGATGGTATTTCAAAATGGTCTCTGGTGCAAACCGGATGACATCGGGAAGGGTAGAACCACCAAAGCCCCTGTTAATAATAGTATACCCAGGAAAATATTCCGAGACATCTGTCCATTTGGTAAAAGAGGAACTGCCTACAAATACTATGGCATTGCTGGGTGGAGCACTAATGCTATCCGCTTTTTTAAAAGCCTGGATGTCATTTTGGTAAGGAACCTGCGCCACGACAGCTTCCTTGCATCCGGCCAGGATCAATAAGCCTATTAAAAATTTCATTGCTCTTTTCATACAATCTGTTATTTACAATTTATTCTACCTTCATCACCTGTGTCCGTTGTGATACGCCATTTTCATTGATGGCCTCTATCTGGAAATAATAAGGTTTTGTACGATCCATGCCTTTATAATAGTATTCATTGGCATTATAGATCATGATATTATTGTACAATTTATCCGGTGCGGTTCCCATATAGATATTGTAAGCATAGGCATTGTTCACAGGGCCCCACTTGATCCAGGCGCTTCGCTTATCCTTTTCAGTTCTTAATACAACAATGCTTTGTACTGTATCGGGTACATTGCCTGTCCCTTTACCAAACACCCTGAAACCACTGATGGCAAATTTGCCTGTGGGCATGTGTATGTTTTCCAGTTTCAGGAACCTTGCCTGAACGGGTTTGGAAAGCTCGATATAGTCGTGAGGTACATCTGTTTTGTTCTGACTCTTATCTACCAATAGCTGCCATTTCTTTCCATCATTCGACTGGTAGATCTTATACTGGTGGTAAACGTTCAAGGATTTGCCTAAAAAAGATGAATCCACATCCTGGTCTGCATAATTCAGTTGTATGGCATTTACTGTTGAAACCGCCCCCAGGTCAGTTTGTATCCATTCTCCTTTATTTGCAGACTGGGCACTCCAGTAGGTTTTGATATTTTCATCTACAGCATTATTGGCATAATAGGTACCAAGCGTAGATGACACCTGTACCGGCTTATTATAATTCAACAGCATCCAGCCCGTAAAGACACCATGCTCCACATTATTTTGGTAAGGTGCATAATGCGGATAATCGCCAAAGGCTGTATTGCACCACATCACATCATCCTTGTCAAAACCTGCAGGCCATATACCCAGCCGGCGTTCAAAATTATTCTTCACAGAGACGGAAATAGTAGAGATATGCCAATAGTTGTTTTGGTTGTCAGTAAAGGTGGCACCATGGCCGGCTCCGCGGGCAAAGCCACCTGCTTTCCAGGAAAGCGGATCGGACTGGGGGGTAAAAAAGCCTAATGGATCAGGACCCACCACCACGCCATCAGCATAACCACTGAATTCTGTTCCGGGCGCTCCATATTGTAAATAATACTTTCCATTGTGCCTGGTCATCCAGGCCCCTTCGATAAAGGGATCCAGGAAGGTGTTGTCAAGGTATTCTCCAAAGCGTTGCCAGCCATACCTGTCGGGTTCCAGCAGGTACATTTCCTTTCTTGTACCGATAGGCTGCATGGTTTTACGGTTCAATTCCACGCCATATAAAGGATATTTATTGCTGCTTCCATTGTACATGTAAAAACGGCCATCGGTATCCGTAAAAAAGGCTGGATCCCATCCTCCAATATCAAAGCAATCTACCAACGGTTTCCATTCATTGGCTTTAGGGTTAGTGCTCATCCAAATGGTAAACTGCCTGGTATAGGTAGATCCGAAAACAACCATGGTATCTCCAATAATGCCTACAGCGGGTGCGCACAATTCATCATATCCTTCATTCCAGGGACGTAAGAATCGTTTAGATACATAATTCCATTTGAGCATATCCTCACTCCACCAATAACCCCATTGGTTGGTAGAAAACAAATAGAAGTCTCCTTTGTAATTAACGATCACCGGGTCTGCCGTGGCCCTGTGCCTTCCCCATTCACTAAAATTGGGAATTGGCGTATAGCCATAATCAATATTGATAGGGTTGCAATAGGTTCTTTGAACGGATTGTCCAAACAGTTCAGTTTTTCCGGGAAGGATAACTATTAAGAGTAATTGATAGAGTATGAACTTCTTCATATTGCTTATTTGTGATGAGAGAACAGCCAGGGCATTAATTCCTTTTCTGCAAATGCTGCATCCCAGCTATTGTGATTGGCATCAGGATACAAAGTTAGCCTTACCTCTGCACCTGCAGCTTTCAAAGCTGCCGCCATGATCTTGCTATGTACAGGGTCAACTACATTATCTTTTAAACCATGAAATATCCACCAGGCTGTATTTTTCATTTCAGCTGCCGTTGAAGCATTGGCGCCACCGCAAATGGCAAAGGCCGCAGCAAAAAGCTTAGGCTTTCTTCTTACCAGTTCAAAGGTTCCCATACCCCCCATAGAGAGTCCTCCCACATAGAGCCTGTTTTCGTCCAGCTTGTATTTCTTTAACAGATATTTGGTTAAGCCAAGTAATAAGGACATAGCTTGTGTGGGCTCACCATCTTCCTGGAAATTGAAAAACCTTGTTTTTTGAATGGTATCTGAAATGATATTGACATTACTCCAGTAGCTGTTCCTGCTGCATTGAGGAAATACCACGATGGCTTTATAATGGTTCCTGATAGAATCTCTTAAAAAGAACTCTCCTCCATGGATCAATTGTGACTCATTGTTTTTGCCTCTTTCTCCTGAACCATGCAGAAACAATATCAAAGGATATTTTACAGAGGGATCATAGTCGGCCGGCAGCAATAGCCGGTAGGGCATAGTATCCTTCTTTTCAATATAATACTGATGTTTATACAAGGAAGTATCCTGGGCCAGTAAGTTAAAAGGTAAGAAAAAGAAAAAGTATAACAGGTAGTTTGATCTTATATGCATTCCTTCCAGGTTTGTTTTCATGCTGCGGTCTTTTTATTCCAGAGAAAATGATCAACACTATATTTGCCCGGGCCTGTGAAAAAGAACACAAGCGCCAGCAATACAAACATAAAGGGATGTTGATCTTCGTACCAAATTTTTCCTGTTCCTACAAAAAAGCTCACATACACCATGGTGCCTGCAATGAGTAAGGCAGCCCATCTTGTGAATAATCCTATAGTAAGCAGCATACCTCCGGTTAACTCTGAGGCCTTTCCAAAGTAAACCCTGGAGGAAGCAGAAGCATCTTTAAATTGATCCCACTGCAGGTAAGCATTCATCTTGCTTTCATCGAATACTTCCCATCCATGGTAGATCATAAAGCCTCCCAGGAATAGCCTGATGATAGCAAGGCCATACTGTTGCCATAGGGGAGATGTGGATAGTAGGTTCATGCTGTATTGTTTCTATTTTATTTCAATGCCTCGTCTTTTTCCTTTTCCAGGAAATTGGTACTGCGTATTGAATCGGAAGCTGATCGCATCATGGCATCGTCTTCAACTATTTCCAGTGGAATCGTACTGGATTGTGAGGGTTCGTTATAGGGTATATTGCTGCTCCTGTTGTACACGCTGATCAGTGACCACCTGGGTTTTTCCGAAAGATTGGCTTCTGACCTGTGCAGCAGGTTGCTATGGAAGAATAAAGCATCTCCCGGTGAAAGTTCAACGTAAACATGCTCCATGGTTTTTAGTGCCAGGTCAACATAATGCTGTGAAGCACCCACCTGCTCGCCTGCAAAGCCATGCTCTATGCGGCCCATCTTATGCGAGCCCTTAATGACCTGCAGGCATCCATTGGCCTGGTTGGCCTCCGTGATGGCTATCATTACCGACATCATCTGGTCGGGAAACAGGAATTCATTCTTATACCAGTAACCGTAATCCTGGTGCCATTCCCAGGCACCCCCAACACGGGGTTCTTTTTGCATCAGCTTGGAATGAAAATGGCAAACTGCGGCATTGCCATCCAATAACTGGTCTACTGATTCAACCATTTTTCTGCTTTTGGTAAGCAGGCCAAAGGCATCATCGCCTGGGGTATACCATAACGTTAGCCTGGTCTTTTTGCCCGATTGATCATTCAGGTCGAAGGCATGCTGGCGCATGGTTTCATCGCCTGTGGCTATTTTGTACAATTTACTGGCCTCATCAGCGGCAAGAAATTCTTTGACAATAATATAACCATCGCGATGGTAATCATTGACCTGCTGGCTGGAGAGTTGAAACCTGGACATAGCTGGTGTTTTAAGGGATTATAAAATTAAACCTTATTAGCTGTATCAAACTGCGCATTAAACCATGGGCCATGGGAAGCTGCTTTTCAATTTTATTTTCATGCCTGTATCAGAAGATTTCCTGGCAGCTTCAATGATCTCCAGCACATGCAATGCATGTTCTACATTGATCCGGGGTTCCTTTCCTGTTACAAGGCTTTCGCCTGTTATCCTGGCTCCTTCCTGCCATTCATAGCCGCCTTTATCTGTTTCCAGCAGTTGTGCGGGTTCTGTTTCAGAATTGTCCAGAACCACGCCATTGGTTTCCCAATCATAGCCTATCAGCCGCATGTTTCCTTTGTTCCCAAATATCTGTATGGAATGCAGCTTTTGGTCTTTAGCTTCATGGCCATGGGTGTCAAAAAAATTAAAGCCGCACATCACGTGGCTGATCACGCCTTTATCATGTTCCAGCAGCAGGTGAGCATTGTCTTCTGCTTCCACTTTTATCTTTCCCTTGTCTTCCACAGTCCTTTCTGGTGTAATGATGCTGGTCATGGCCATTACCGCCTTTGCAGGACCCAGCAATCCGGTAAGGGTAGCCATATTGTATACGCCAAGATCAGGCATGCTGCCGCCTCCTTTTTCATAGAAGAAAGCCGACCATCCCGGGCCCGTGTGTCCATACTGGCCATGAGCGCTTGCCACCCGCCCCAGTTTACCCGCTTGTATGGCCTTGCTCATAAATGCAAACTGCGGGCTGTTGACTACGGCCGGGGCACCCCATATGCGCAGCTTCTTAGACTTTGCCAGGTCAAGCAATGCCTTGCCCTCGGCATAGGTGTTGGCCATAGGCTTCTCACTCCACACATGCTTTCCCCCCTGCAAGGCTTTCTTATTCAGCGCTCCATGAACCTGCATGTCGGTCAGCGTCACCATCATATTAAAAGGCACTCCCTTTAGCATGGCGTCGATGTTAGGGTAGGTAGCCGCGTTCACTTTATATTGCTTGTTCTGGGCAAGCGCACGGTCGTATTTGATATCACAAAGACTGACCACTTCAATCAGGGAGGATGATTGCAATTGAGGCAGGTAACGGTTACTCACGCTGCCGCAGCCTATTACTGCCACTTTTATCTTTTTTGCACCAGTGGCAACGGCCCAGCTTTCCAGGGAAGATACAAGTAGGCCTGCACCTGCCAGGGCTGTCATTTTTAAAAACTGTTCCCTTGAAATGTTATCGTTCATACGAGATAGTTTTATGATGTATAAAAGTGATGCTTACTTTTTAATCCACTTACTGCTAAAGCCCAGTTTCTTTAATCCATTTTGAATATCGGGGATCTGCATGAAAAGTTTCCACACTAATCCTGTACGGTAGTTCTCAAGCATTACCACAATGGGGCCCTGGTCAATGGCCAGGTGGCTTTTGGCGTACCAGTTATGGTGGATACTAAAGCCGTCAACAAAGCCATAGTTGCTCCAGATCTTATTCCCCAGCTCGTAATAGAAAAATCGCAATGCCTGCATGCTTTCCTTTGGGGTATAGGGCATGGAAGAGATAGCGGCTGTGGGCTGGATGACGCCAAAATCATTTTCGGGGCTATGGGCCACATAACCTTTATAGCTATCCCCGGCAGTCAGTCCCCAGCAAGTCTCGCTGTATCCTTTATACTTTTTGGGGTTTTCGATGCAGTAAGCCCTGTTGATCAAGGTGTGGTTCTTTCCCTGCAGGAAATAATCATTGCCAAGAGAATCAGTTAATCCATTAGGGTCAATTCCCTGGAAGGTGTATTGCTCAAAGAAAAGGGGGCCGCCTTTGTCTTTGTCATAATTACCCAAGGGTAGCTTATAGGCATAATACTCGCGGCCATTTTTGAAGCCTCCGCTTCCTACCCAGGTGCCATTATAAACATCTTTGGAAATAGAATGATTGGGAGAGGAGGCCGCCATAATATAAGTGATCAGGCATTCATTCCATCCCCATACGGGGAAGTTCATGTCAAAATCATTATTCGGACTCCAGTGCCAGTACAATTTGTTTTCTCCCTTGGTGTGCCAGTTCCAGTTGGCAGCGCCCCACATCTGGTTGATGCGTTTGCGCAAATAGACCTCCCTTGGATCATCGTTATTAAAATATTCACGGGCGCACAAAAATCCCATTAAGAGGTAAGAAGTTTCCACAATGTCTGCGCCATCATCCAGCCTGTCAAAAGGAATGGTCTTACCTGTTCTTCCATTCATAAAATGCGGGTAGATGCCATGATAACAATCTGCTTTGATGAGGAAGTCTGCGATCTTTATTAAACGTCTTACCGCAGTATCGCGACCAATCCAACCCCTGCTTACGGCTACTACCGTACTCATGATGCCGAAGCCAGTGCCTCCGATAGCGGCTGCATCGGGGCCGAAAGGTGTTTTACTGAAATTGGGCTCACCCCAGGCTTCATTGATATAATCCCAGTAATGTTCTGCCAACACGGTATTGCTTCTTTCCAGTGCCAGGCCACTAACTGGGTGGGCGCCATGCCAGAAAAACCTGAAGGTTTGCTTTTGCACCACTTCCAGCAATTGATCATCACTCAATCCTTTGATGATACCTACAGGCGCAATAGAATCAGGATAGGTGTGCCGAGATGGCTGTTTGGATTTTTGTGCGCAAACAGAGCCAGCGCAGCATAATAAAATGATGCTGGTAAAGCTTATGTGAAATTTAATATTCATTTGTTTCATTTATGATTGACCACAATCCAGCGGTTCAGCATATTGTAGGGCATTTCTATAACTATCTTATAAAAGCCGGATGGGTATTTCTTAACGTCAAGTATCGCTTTTTGAGCACATACGGGGATGTTTGCTACCAAATGGTATTGATCCCTGCCGCCTGTCTTGAATGAATTGGTGGTGGCCAGCCAGATCTTCGCTTTTCCTGAATTGTCTATCGCTTTCCAGCCAAGCATTATTTTATTCCTATTAAATACAGCTTCCGCATTGGTACCAGATAACTTACCGGTTAACGGAATACCATCAATCTCCATTAATCGTTCACGGGGTATTTTGATCTGTAGAAACCTGGCCATGGAGGGCATGATATCTACAATGGCCGGTTGATCTTTTTTGAATCTATCGTTCAATCCTTTTGCGTTGGTTACGATCCAGGTTGTCCGTTCTCTTACACTCTGGCCGCCATGGTTGTAACCGGTGGTGTCCCGCCCATGATCCGTGGTAATATAAAGTTCCCACTCTTCTTTGAAATTTTGCTGCCGGTATTCAATAGCCTGCCATATTTTATGGATCTGCTTATCAAGTAATAGAACGGCATTGTCAAGATAGCTGCTGTTGCCATGGCGGTGGCCCATTTCATCAGGGTATTCCAGGTACACCCAGGTAAGATCTGGTGCCCTTGCATTTATAAAACTTACGGTACTGTCTGTCACAGCTTCATCTATCAAATGATAAAAATAGCCGGCTGTATCATGAGGATATTTTACCGTGTCCAGTTCCAGCCCATCTACATGATAGTCGGGCTGGAAATTGCCTGCTTCCTTTGCATCACTACCAACTAATTTTGTTCTGTTATCAAGCCATGTAGAAAAAACAGCTGTTTTCTTTTGGGTATACTGGCTTTTAAACAATCTGAAAATATTCCAGTAGGAATAATTGGGTGCCACAATATCGTTATCCCAAACATTATGCTTATTCACCCAGGTGCCAGTTAGAAGGCTATTATAACCAACTGCGGAAATGGTGGGTGTTTGTGAGTAGCCTCCTTTTTCGCCGCCTACATAGGCGCGGGTGTAGCCTCCCTGCTTGCTGATAGCGTCCAATGCTGGTGTGGGCAATCTTTCTATCACATCTGCCGGGATGCCGTCTGCAATAATGAATAGGGCTTTACGTGATTTTTGCGCCCATACCTGGGATGAGGATAGAAGTACAGCCACGAATAAAACCCCGGCTATTATTTTTCGTGCGCAATAATTTTTAAATAAGGCAGGCAGTTGAACAGTTGACAAGCAATCAGGCATAATGCAATTCATTAGAGACGTGTTTATTTTTTGTCTGCTGTTTCTTTGTTTAATTTTTCTAATCCATTCTGTACATTCTTGTCACTCATAAATAAATTCCAGATGAAACCGGTCCTGTAATTTTCCATCATCACTACTATGGGTGCCTGGTTCAGACCCATGTAAATATCAGAACACCAGTTTTCGTTGAGGTCGAAAGCATCGCGGAAACCGTATTCTCCCCAGAGAAATTTACCATAGTTATAATAATAATTCTTCAAGGCATTCATTGACTCTTTAGGTGTATAAGGCAAGGATGCCAGTGCGCCTGTTGGTGCTATCTTTCCCGGGTCACGGACAAATACAGGTTCGTCAGCGGAATAGTTAAATGGTCCATCACTAGCTGTCAGGCCCCAGCAACTGTCGCTATAATCTTTGTAATGGTGCGGATTCGCCATACAATACCGTAGGTTGATCTGCGCAATGTGCTGGTTATTGGTGAAGTAATTGGTGTACCTGTCCGTCAACTGGTGTGGATCGTAACCCATATAGGAATAATGTGTAAAAAATAAGGGTCCGCCGTTTGAAACACCCACATCCAGCTTGATACCATAATAACTGTTACCGTTAGTGTACATAGATCCTTCCCCGGTTCCTCCCCAGGCACTCCGGTAATGTTGTCCTGTGCTGTCCTGGTTTGCCCAGCCAGAGTAATACAGGCTAGCGGGAACAGGGTGGGTAGGAGATGCTATGGCCAGCAGGTAGGTTATCATGGTCTCATTCCAGCCGATCAGCCGGTGGTTGATGACCCATGCCTGGTCGGGCGACCAGTGCCAGTATAGGAATTTGCTGTCGGGGAACCTCCTGTACCAGTTCCATTCAATTTTTTCCCAGATGGATGTAATGCTTTTTCTTATCTGCTCTTCCCCTGCATTGTTTTCTTTGAAATAGGCCCTGGCGGCTAGTAACCCTTGTAACAGGAAGGAGGTTTCTACCAAATCTCCTCCATTGTCGCGCCTTCCAAAAAAAGGTTCCACTTTTCCTGTATTTCCTGCAATGAAATGAGGAAAGGCACCATGGAATGTTTCTGCTTTTTCCAAAAAAGAAGTGATCTTTTTAAAGCGTTCAATCAATTGTTGCCTGGAGATGAATTTTCTTTCTGCCCCTACCAGCAAGGCCATCATTCCAAATCCTGATGCTCCAGAGGCGATCATGGAATGCCTGCCGGGAATATTTTCCTTTGCCAGGCCACTATTGGCTTCTGCGCCATCCCAGTAATACCTGAAGCTTGCTTCCTGTACCATGTCCATCAGTTCTTCGTCAGACATAGCATGTGTACTTGCAGTTACAGGTTCAGATAATCCCGATTCCTGGTAGTTTAAATTGAGGAAGGATATCTTGTATTGGTAACTCCTCCCGGCTACTCCTACATAGTCGGAATATCTATTGATAAACCGGGATTGAATGCCTACAGGCTTAAATAGTTTCCTGTTTTCAGACCTGTAGATCTTGACATACTTGATATTGCTGTCTTTTACGGCTTTCCAAACTATGTCAATGTGTTTTGCATATCCTCTTGCTGTTTGAATGGAGGGAATTTCTTTTGTTTTTACACCTTTAATCGTTTTGGTAAATTCAATGTCATCCAAAAAGATGCGTTGAACTGATTCGTTCATGCCTCGCTGTGAGAAAACAATACCAATTATTTTCGCTGGATCACTAAATGTTCCTATTCCAAATTCATCAAGTGGTATGTTGATGCGCTCCCATTTATTGGAAGACTTTACAATAAAACTTATCTTTTTGGACAGGCTACTGTCCTGCAATAAAAGCTGAACAAAGGGAAGATTATTATTGGAAATAGTTTGTGCAGAAAAAAAGTGAAAGGAAAGATAACGTGAAGGAACGAAATGATCCTGGCCCCTGAACTGCGGCTTATAGATAAAGGCTTTCCAGTTGCCCTTTAAGCTGTTTTTATACTCTAATTGAAGGGAATTGCCAGGAGTAAAAAAGTTGCTGCCATTTACAGGTAACCTTCCTTTTTCATTCTTTACAGAAGAGGGTCCTTCAGTAACCACCTTACTATAAAAGTAATTGCCTTCCATACGGCTGTTGACAAAGAACTGGTAATTGTAGGCAGGTTCCTGGGCTACGCAAACAGTGACAAATAACAGGGTTATTATGGCCAGGTGTATTCTCAACTTACATTTATTTTGTAGCATTGTTTTGCTTTATATGGGGGCTTTCAAATCCTAATTTTTGTAAACCCTGCTGTACTTCAGGACAACTCATAAATAATTTCCAAAGCAGTCCTGTCCTGTAGTTTTCTATCATCACTATTATGGGTCCCTGGTCAATGGCAAGATTGGATTGGGCATACCAGTTTTTTGATTCACTGAAGGCATCAATGAATCCATATTCTCCCCATATTTTATCTCCCAGGTCATTGTAAAAATGCTTCAGTGCCTGCATGGAATATTGCGGCGTGTAAGGGAATGCAGACAATGCTGCCGTAGGTGAGATCACGCCAAGGTCCTCTGAGGGAGAGTGGGCAGCATATCCCACCCAACTGTCACTGGCCGTTAATCCCCAGCACTCCTCACCATAGCCTTTCCATTTTTTGGGATTGTCAATGCAATAGGCCCTGTTGATGAGGGTATGTGCTTTGTTCTGTTCCCAATAATCTGCGTACCTGTCTTTTAATCCGCGTGGGTCCAGGCCAAGGAATGAATAATGGCTAAAGAACAAGGGTCCGCCATAATCGAAACCCAGGGGTAATTGAATATTGTAAAAGGATTTACCATTTTTAAAAAAGTTGCTTTGTGCCCAGCCCCTGTGATAGACTGAACTGGGAACAGGATAACGCTCTCCTGATGCCGCCAGTACATAAACGATCAGGCATTCATTAAAACCTCGGATAGGGAAGTTCATGGCCCAGCCATTGTTAGGACTCCAGTGCCAGTACAATACATCCTCTCCACCCTTGGTAAACCAGTTCCATTCAATATCATTCCAGAGCCAGTTGATGCGGTTACGCAGGTCTCTTTCCACCCTGTTATCACCCGTAAAATACTGACGTGCGCAAAGTAATCCCTGGAATAGAAAAGAGCTTTCTACCAGGTCAGCACCATCATCCTTCCGGCTGAAAGGAATGGTCTGGCCAGTTGCCCCATTCAGCCAGTGTGGAAATACACCATGATAGGAATTAGCCTTGCTTAAAAAGCTAACCAGTTTCAACAGGAACCTGGCAGCAGTATCTCTTTTGATCCATCCTCTTTCTGCAGCCACTATTACCGACATGACGCCAAATCCACTTCCGCCTGTAGTGACCACTTCATTGCCGTATTCGTAGGCAATATTGCTTCTTTCTCTTGCAAGGCCGCTAACAGGATGCGCAAAATCCCAGAAGTATTTAAAAGTCTGTTTTTGAACTAATTCAAGCAATGCAGTATCTGAAAGATTCCTGGGTCTTTGGAGGGCAACAGGTTTCTGGGCGGATACCATTATCGGCAATAAGACCAGGAATAAGATGCGTAATTTTTTCATTAAGCAGGCGGTAATAAAAGTTTATAAATAAGGTGCAGCAAACCCCAGGTTTTTCATTCCACTTTTCACTTCGGGACAACTCGTAAATAAATTCCAAAGCAACCCTGTACGGTAGTTTTCTATCATCACTATGATTGGTCCCTGGTCAATGGACAGGTAGGAATTGGCAAACCAGGCATCTTTCAGGCTAAAGGCATCATAAAATCCATATGGGCCCCACAATTTATCTCCCAGTTTATAGTAGAAAAATCTTAAAGCCTTCATTGATTCTGTAGGTGTGTAAGGAAATGAGGACAGGGCAGCAGTGGGTGCAATCACCCCAACATCGTTGGTAGGTGAACTGGCAGTATACCCGTTTTGAATATCACTTGCAGTAAGTCCCCAGCACTGATCACTGTATCCATAATATCCATTTGGATTTGACTTGCAGTATTCATAATTGATCTTTGTATGATTCACCACCTGTGTGTGGTAATCAGCATAGGCATCTGTAAGGTTGTTTGGATTGATACCCAGGAAAGAATAGTGACTGAAAAATAATGGTCCACCTTTTTCTGGCCCCAGGGGCAATACATAGCCATAATAGCTTTTGCCATTCTTCATACCACCATTTTGTGCCCAGCCCTCATCATATACAATTTTAGGGATGGAATGAGTAGGTGAAGAAGCCGCCAATACATAAGTGATCAAACATTCATTCCAACCTCTTATAGGCATGTTCATATCCCATGTATAATTCTCACTGTAATGCCAGTACAGTATATTCTCATTGTTGCGACGGAACCAATTCCAGTCCACACCATTCCATAAAGTATTGATATCTGCCCTTAGTGCTGTTTCATTGGTCTCGCTGCTATTAAAATATTGCCTCGCGCACAATAAACCTTGCATGAGGTAAGAAGTTTCCACCAGGTCAGCTCCGTCATCTTTTGGGCTAAAAGGTACTATGGCCCCTGTGGCTCCATTCAGCCAATGAGGGAAGGCACCATGAACTTTTTTAGCCGTATTCTTTAAAAAAGATACCATGGTTTGCAATCTTTCTAATCCCTGTGTCCTGGTAATAAAACCCCTGTGTATACCTGTCAGTATAGCCATGATGCCAAAGCCTGAACCACCGGAGGTAACAATATCACCAGATGTATTTCTTTCCCTGGCAAGCCCACTTACCGGGTGCCCAAAATCCCAGAAATATTTGAAGCTTTGCTTCTGAACTAATTCTACCAATGCTGAATCACTGATCTGTGAAAATTTATCTGATGAATCAATGGTTGTCATGAAGGTGATCTCAGTGGCCGCATTCAGGTTTCCTCCACTTGCCGATTTTAATCCCTTTGATACAGTGATCCTGTACCTGGTCAATGGAGCCAAAGCAGCAGTTGGTTTTATGGCAAGTGTGTTATCAGCATTGCTATAAACAACATCATAAGGAACAAGGGTTCCTGAGTTCTGCTTAAATGATATGTTACTGGCAACTGAGCTTTTATCAATGGCAGTGGAGAAATTCAACTTTACTTCTGGTGTCCTGCTGGCAATATCATAGGTCCAGCCATCAACCGACCAGGATTTCATAGTAAAGCTGGAGGGCGTGGGAGTTGGTGTAGGTTGTGGAGAGGGAGATGATGACTTGCCACAGTGTGTGAAAATTAGCGCTGATAGAATGAAAATACCTGTATGAAATATTTGTTTCATTGTGTTCCTGATCATTTAGGTTTGTTTAAACCAAAGAAAGATAATGGGGCATTATTGCCTGCCACCACCATCAAGGGGCCTTTCCCTGTTTTCACCCATTTGATATCTCTTACCTGTTCTTTCAGCCCGGAACTATTTGGTTCATTCAAATAATGCACTTGTTGTTTGTTCACAGAAAACAGGGCCAGCGCCTGGGCATCATATCTTCCTTCATAAGGAATTACATCAAAAAAGTTGCCACCTGCAAGGTATCCGTTTCTATTGCCAGGCAGGGCAATCTTTTGAAAGCTGAAAACAGGAGCCAGCTGCAAACTTGCCGGCAGGTCATTGATTGTAAACCCTCCCTTTCCATCACCATAACAAACGGCAGATCCAAGTCTTTCCGCTTCCAGTGGCTTTACCGTTTCCGCAAATCCATAAAATGCGTCCTTCATGGGCAGACCGGCATAATCTGCATACAGGAGGTAATGTTTTTTTAACACTGGCAATGCTTTTTCCATTTCGTCCTTAGCAAGGAATGGATATTCGGTGCCATTTTTTGTATAGGATAATAACTGGTCTGTTTGACCATTCTTATCAAAATCAGCCACATACAGTTTTACAGGACTATTTTTTCCATCTTCAAACTTATTGTTCCATCCCCAGTTGCCAGCCAGGATATCCATTTTCCCATCGCCATTCACATCATCTGCAAAAATGGTTTGCCACCAACCCGTGGAGTGGGGTATCTCAGATTTTACAAACCTGCCATTCTTATTGGTAAATAGAGTAATGGGCATCCATTCTCCAGCCACCAAAAGATCGCTCCATCCATCATGGTTAATATCGGTGAAGGCGGCAGTTGTTACCATCCCTATATCCTTTAATGGCATAAATCCATCCTCTGCTACTTTGAATATGCCTTTACCATCATTTAGTAACAACTGTGAAGTTTGAGGAATGCCATAGGCTTTAGGATTGGCCAGGTTACCTACAAAAAGATCCATATCTCCATCATGGTCTATGTCTGCTGCACTTACGCAGGACTTATTCTGGAACAATAGGGGCAGTGCATTGGCTGCCCGTGTAAAATGTCCCTTGCCATCATTGATATATAACCGATCCAGCAGTGCAGGATCATTGCCCGTATATTCATTTCCACCGCTTACCACGTAGAGGTCTGGCTTTTTATCACCATTGGCATCAAAAAACAGGGCGTCAACATCTTCACTGGCAGCATCCTGTTTGAATATGGCTGTATCAATGGGTGTAAAACTTCCTCCAGGCGTTTGCAACAGCAATGCCCCGGCTTGTCCTTTTGCTCCACAGGCATACATATCATCAAGTCCATCACCATTCACATCTGCAACAGCTATCTTAGGCCCCCGTGTAGACTCTGCATGCGGAATAAGATATTGTACATTATAATCTTCGAATTCATTTTCCTTGTGTTGCCATATATTGGAAAAACCGATAAGCGGTGATAAAACTGATGGGGCAGGAGGGAAAAAGCTGTTATATTCAAAACGACCATCTGCGTCTTTTTGGTGAACGGTTAGTATTTGATTGGGTTTAAGGTTTCTTAGCACCTGAAATTTCTGATCGGGCCAAACCACCAGTATGCTATCTACAGTAGCAACAGAGTCAAGACCAAAATGCAACCTGGTATCCGAACTGGATTGAAATCCCCTGGTAGGCATCAATTGCTGGTATTGCATTTTGCCTTTGGTAAATACATAAGCTTTAGCGCCTACTCCCTTTTTATTCAGTCCATCTCCCTGCAATGCCAGTGATATGTAATTTTTACGCGGTGCATTATTTTTTAAAATAACAGCCGGTGCATCAATGCAATTCATCACCAAATCCAGGTTGCCATCGTTATCCAGATCGGCATAGGCAGCGCCATTGAAATATCCTTTCATTTTGCCTGTTCCCCATTCATTACTCACATCCTTAAATGAATTCTGACCATCACCTCTAAATAAGAAAGGATGCGAACTGCCGTCAGGCATTTTTTCCAAAGCCATATCATCATACTTATCTGAAGTATTCAATGCTTTATGCATGTACAGGTTGGAAACAAACTTCACATAGTCCAGGTCTACCGGCCGTTTTACAATGCCACTGGATATAAACAGATCTTTTTTGCCATCATTATCAAAGTCTGCAAATAAAGGACACCAGCTCCAGTCTGTAGCTGATACACCACTCAGCAAGGCTGTCTCGCTAAAGCTTGCACCATTCCCATTATTGCGTTGCAGGCAGTTCTTTGAATACTGGTACTGATATCCATTTCTCACGATCTTCAACTTATAGATATCAGCGTTTTCATCACTTCCATAGGTCTTAAGAACTTTTTCATCATTAGGCAGCATATCCACCGTTACCAGGTCAGGTTGTCCATCATTGTTATAATCGGCAATATCATTGCCCATGCTAAACCTGGAATAATGGTTGAAGACTTTAGAGCCACTTTCTGTAAAGCTGCCATTTCCATTGTTTATATAATAATAATCGTTCTCGTGAAAATCATTGCCGATGTATATATCATCCCATCCATCATTATTCATATCTGCAATGGCGATGCCCAGTCCATATCCAAGGCTACTTTGGTAAATTCCTGCGCTTGCCGAAACATCAGTGAATTTACCTGCGGGCGTATTCATATCATTGCGATACAGCCTGTCACCGGCATACTTGTCAAACTTTCTCCTGTTGATGGTATCAACTATATTCTGGTTAGGCTGGTGTGACTGGTTTAGAATATAGCAATCCAGGTCACCATCATGATCATAATCAAAAAAGGCAGTTTGAGTGGTAAAGCCGGAAAAGTCCAGTCCATATTTAGCTGCGCTTTCTGTAAAGGTTCCATTACCATTATTGATGAATAATTCATTGCGGCCCTTCAGCCCATGGTGATTGGCTACAGCCGACACATAGATATCCAGGTTGCCATCGCCATTTACATCTGCCATGGTTACACCACTGCACCAGTCCGATGTGCCGGCCACACCTGCCTTGTCTGTAATGTCTTCAAATTGAAAATTGCCCTTATTAAGATAAAGCTTGTTATGACCCTTACTATTAGCTGTAAAATAAATATCAGGCAGCCCATCATTATTGATATCCCCTGTTGCTACCCCACCTCCGTTATAATAATAGAGATAATAGAGTATGCTGAACAGATCCCGTTTTTCCAGGTTATTGGCAAAATGAACATTCGTCTTGGAAGGAGACAAACTTGTAAATAAGTTGTTCTTTTTTTTACAGGAACTCAACAGGAGTGCAAAGGCTATAAACAATAAAACTGAGCGGCCTTTTGAAGGCATAGTTTAAATATTTTTTCTTAAGGTATTAGTAATAAAAAGATACACGATCATTTATCAATGGCACCGGAGGCTTTGGAGCTTACGGATAATAGCATTAGCTTGTAAATTTACTTAAGAATATGATGATTACCTATCCTTTTGCACTCAAAAGACTGCTAAGATATCCACGTACAATACTCACTGTTTGTACATTGGTAACGGGTTGTATTTTCCTTGTCCGCTGTGCAGATAAAAAGCAAGATGATGGGCCCATTCAAAATGGTTCGGGTGAAAAATTTGCCGGATCTGCTTCCTGTGCCGGTTGTCATAAAGATATTTATGAGCATCATTTGAAAACTGCCCATTATTTAACCTCCCGGCCGGCTACTGCCGAATACATTAAAGGCAGCTTTGAGGCAGGAAAAAACGCGTACTTTTTTAATGCTAGTGTGGTGGTGGCTATGGAAAAAAGAGATAGTGGCTTTTACCAGGTGGAATATTTCCGGGACCAGGTAAAAAAAGCAAAGAAGTTCGACATTGTGGTGGGATCGGGCACAATGGGACAGAGCTTTTTATACTGGTCAGATCATAAATTGTTTCAATTACCCATTACTTACTTCACAGCAGCCAATACCTGGTCCAACAGTCCGGGGTTTCCTGATAAAGTGGTTTTCAACAGGGTGATCACTTCACGTTGCCTGGAATGTCATGCCACTTATGCCAAAACCATTTCAGATCCAGGTATTGAACCTGAGCGATTTGATGCTACCAGGATGATATTAGGCGTGGATTGTGAAAAATGTCATGGTCCCGCTGCCAAACACGTAGACTTCCAATTAGGGCATCCCAATGAAAAGAAAGGACAGTTTATTGTTAATCCTGCGTCCCTGACCAGGCAACAAAATCTTGACCTTTGTGCGTCCTGCCATGGTGGCCGCCTTCAAAAAACGCAGCCTTCCTTCAGTTTTAAAGTAGGAGATAGGCTATCTGACTTTTATATGGTTGATACTACTGCCCCGAAACCCGAAAATATAGATGTGCATGGAAACCAGTATGGATTAATGCGGGCCAGTAAATGCTTCAGAATGACGGAGACTTTGACTTGTAATTCCTGTCACAATACCCACGAAAGAGAAAAAGGGCAAACCGCATTGTTTTCACAACGCTGCTTAGATTGTCATAACAGTGATCATGGTCCTACCTGCAAACTCACAAAGACAATTGGACCCAAGATCACTTCTAATTGCATAGATTGTCACATGCCTCTACAGCCTTCCAAAGCTATTGCTGTTAGATTGCAGGGAGAAGAACAACCTGTGGCCGCAATGATCCGCTCCCACTTTGTTAGTATTTACCCAGACGAAACAAAAAAAATATTGGCACAGTTCAGAAATCAGAAGTAAAATTTAAGCAGGTATTTACCCCGCAAACTACAAAGGAAAATTCGTTGGTATAAGGAAAATAAAAAAGGGCTGTCATTGTTATTGATCTCAACGACAGCCCTTTTAAAAGAAAACAATGATTACTCTTTCGAAGTAAATAGATTCATTATTTCAGCATCAGACAATGCCCTGTTATAAATTCTAAATTGATCCAGTGCACCATTGAAAGATCTTGCCCAACTTTCAGGGCCATGATTGGTTAATGATGGATCGGTTTGAAACTGGTAGGTTCCTAATACCATACCATTAAAATTATTGAACTTGATTTTACCATATGGCTTTCCGCCATCACTTAACACCTTATTATGGATACTAGTAGGTTGCCCATTAGCAAAAATGCTGAATTGGGATGATGCTGCATCATAAGTGATTGCAATATGGGACCACTTATTTAACACTCCAGGAATTTTTACCTCGTTCCATTGCTCACCATTCCCACTGCTTACAGAGGCATTAAACATGTGCACTTTAAGAAAGGCCTCTGAAGGATCAGCTGGATTGTCATCATTTTCCAGGAATAGGTCCAGGTTGCCCCAGAACTCATTTTTATTAGAAATAGAAAACAATCCCTGAGCTCCATCCTTTACAGGACCAACACCATTCATCCAAAAGGAAAGTGTATAACTTCCCAGGTTTTTAAGGGTATCTGCAGGTAAAGCTTTATAACCATTCGGATAAACCACTGTATCTCCCGTTGCTTTAAGTAATATATACCCACCAGAGCCAATTTTAGCTGCCTGCCCGTTGACACCCGCTACATATGTAACATTCTTTTGCGTAGCTGTCAGTTTATTTTCACCCGCATCATTTACATTGTTTTCGAATGACCATAAACTTTTTAAATCCGAATAAGGTGGAGGAGGGGGATCCAATATCAATTCCTTGAGTGCAGGTCTTTCCATTTTCTGACAGGCAGAAAATGCTAAACCAATAACTGCTACCCCTAAAACCCTTTTAGCTATTTTGAGAGTTAAATTCATAATAAATCTTTTATTGAATTAGATATTAGAGTATGCCTGCGGGAAGGCCCGCAGGCATACCTGTACTTTTATTGCCATTCAGGGTTTTGTGTCAACACACCACCCGAAAGGTCAATTGCTTTTTGAGGAATAGGGTAATACCTTGCCTTGTGTGTATATCCTAAAGGTCCCAGAACTGCATCTGCATCTCCCCAGCGCACCAGGTCATAGAAACGATATCCCTCCATAGCAAACTCCCAACGCCGTTCATCCTTTATAGCCTGGCGCATTTGAGCCTGGTTTACAAAGTTGATTTTGGGAACAATAGTACGTTGAGGTCCTTTATTTCCGCTAGCCCTGTTCCGGATCAATTCAAGGTTCTCTGCTGCAGCAGCGCCGTTTCCTAATTCATTTTGTGCTTCTGCCATCATAAGAATTACATCTGCATATCGCAGGATGCGGTGATTGATCCAACGAGCTGCTCCACTGGCATTGATATAACCTGTGGACTGGCGAATAGATGGATCGTTTCCAGTATACAGTTTTTTATTCCAGTATTTCTGCGCAAGTCCTCCTGTTCCAGATGGATTTGAATAGGCTGGAACAGTAGCTCCAAACCCACCGAGGTCACGGCCACCATCACTTTGCCCGGAAAACAGAATGGTTTGTTGCTTCCTTGGATCATCAGCTGGCCAGTCTGATACCAGCTTATCGGTAGGAGCATTCCAGCCCCATCCAAGGTTCCATTCTATTGGTGCGCCATTTCGCCGAACCTGCTGACTGGTGCCCCAATCAGATCCAAAGTCAACGGCCGAATTAGAGGCAGCGCCCGGACCAACATAAGCCTGCATTTCAAATATAGATTCAGGACCATTTTCTCCTTCAGTTCTCCAGATATCTGAAAAATTGGAAACTAAGGAATATTGATTAGAGGCAATAACCTCACTACAAAGTGCAGCTACTCTTGCCCAGTTTTGCCGGAATAAATAAGTCTGTGCCCACAAAGTATTAGCAGCGCCTTTAGTTAAGCGGCCATCATACCCTGCCCCATATTCTGAAGAGGATAATGGTAATAGACTTACAGCAGCCTGCAAGTTGGAATCTATGAATTCATAAATCCTTGATGCCGGAGATTTAGGAACAAGTCCCTGTGCGGCAGTTTTTATTTTGAAATTGATTAATAGCACATCTCCATAAGTCTTCACTAATTCAAAATAAGAGTAGGCTCTAAAGAAGCAAGCTTCACCAACATTCCGCAAAGAAGCTACATCTGACACCTTTAATGAATCATAAGTGTACAAAGCTTCATTTGCCAGGTTAACCATAGCATAATGGTCGTTCCAATATGTATTGGGTGCCCAATCATCTTTTGTATATTGATAGGTATCAAATTCTGTGACGACTTCCTTACCATCATTTATGTCACTACCCTTTTGAGCGTCATCATCCCGAATACTATGAAAGTCTATCCAGGGAAGTAATGAAAACCCTGCCAGTGTCCTAAGGTTTGAATACATACCCAATACCTGGCCCTCTAAAGCTCCCTGGTTGAAATCCTGTAATGTCGCTGTTAGGGGCTTACGGTCCAGGAACTTTTTACATCCGGCAACTGCAATCAACATTGGGATTGCAGCCATCAAGCTCCAGAATATTATTTTATTTTTTTTCATGCAATTAGAATTAGAGATTTTAAAAAGTTACATTCAGACCTATAGTTCCTACCATGGGTATAGCACCACCGGCATTGTCAAAACCAAAACCAGTAGCATCACCACCATATTCTGCTGTATAACCGTAATTATGTTTGAAGGTTTTTAAATTTTGGACGTTCGCATAAATACGCAGGTTAGTCATCTTTAACCTGGATATTGTACTTCTTCCAAAATTATACCCCAATTGAACATTACGGATTCTGAAATAACTTCCATCTTCAATGTTGTAGGTAGAGCCATTGTAGTTGAAACGGTCACCCTGGCTTACCAATGGAACCCAGTTAGAAGTGCCAGGTCCGTGCCATGCATCTATCTGAAAGGCTGCATAGTTCACCCGCTGGAAAGGAGATTCCAATGATCCCCATGTTCTGAATATCTCGTTTCCATATACTCCATTCAAATCAATTCCTAGGCTCAGGCCTTTGTAATTGAAATTGATTGAAGCGCCATAGGTAAAATCGGGTGTCGGATTACCTATAACTGTGCGGTCATCAGAGGTGATTTTGCCATCTCCGTTGACATCCTTGAACTTGAAATCACCAGGTCTGTAGGCACCCAATGATGATGCATCTGGCGACTTTTGGATCTCAGCATTGCTTTGATAAATTCCTTCTACAACATAACCAAAGAAGGAGCCGATTGGATATCCAGGCAGAGTTCTTGCTTCAGCACTTCCATTATTTTGAAAGCCCCTGATCAAGACCCCGGTTGGGATATCTTCTGCCAGGCTGACCACTTTATTCTTCAAAAAAGTTATGTTTCCACCAATAGTGACGTTAAAGTCTTTGGCAAGATTTTGATTCCAGTTGGCGCTTAATTCTTCACCCCAGTTCCTGATCTTTCCTCCATTTACCAATTCATCAGGTTGCCCTATAGTTGACCTGCTCACATAGGTCATCAAATTATTAGTTGTCCTGCTGAAATAATTGGCCTCAAAATGCAAGCGGTTTTGAAATGCATTCAATTCAAATCCAATTTCCTTAGCATTTACAGTTTCCCATTTCAAATCAGGATTTGGAATGTAAGCCGGATCAGCGGCTGCGTGCATGACATTTCCAAAATTAGCTGCCGTACCTGTTCTTAAATTAGGATAGAATGGATAGTTCAATGTATTACCTCCCAGGTCTGATGCTGATTGATTACCTAAAACCCCTATTGAACCTTTTATTTTAAGGAAGTCAAAGAAATTTTGGTCGGCCATAAAGCTTTCCTTTGTCAGGTCCCATGCTGCACCTAATGCCCAGAATTGCTGGTGACGGTTTTTTTCAGGTATTCTGGATGAAGCATCATCACGAAATGAAGCGTTCAGGAAATACCTGTTTTGATAGTTATAAAGGACCCTGGCCAGGTAAGAGACTGTTGTGTATTCGCTCTGACCTGAACTGGAAGATGTGCTTCCGGAATTCTCAAAACCATTGGTTACATACCAAAACCTTGGATCATTAGGAATTGGTGCTGCATTCTGGTCAGGTTGGCTTGAACTGGCATACCTGTTGAAATTACCAAAGTAATAAGTTGTAAAACCACCAGTGGCTGTAATTCCATGAGAACCAAGATTTTTCTTGAATGTCAACAAATGATCTTGCTGGAATTTTCTCCAGTTTTGATCACTTTCATTTACGCCGGTTACCTGGCTATACAATTCCACTTCATCTGTCCGGGGATTGTAACCATAATACCTTGGTGTATATGTGCGCCTATTTACTGTGCTCATATCAGCGTAAAAGGTAGATCTCCAGGTAAAATTTTTAAGGAAACTCACCTCGCCGTAAACATTTCCTACAGACCTGTATTCTACACCTTTAGTTTTATCCCATGTATTTTCAATCTGGAGAAGTGGATTGATTACTCCGGAACTTTGTAAACCCACATCCAGTAATGAATAAAGGTTTTGAGTAATGGTATCACCTCCATAAGGATTTCTAACTCTGAAAGACTTGGTTCCAGATGAAATTTGTGGCATCACCTTTCTGGCTGCATCCAGTACCCATGTGGCATCATATGGGCTATTTTGACGAGTAGCATTCAGATTTACTCCAACTTTGAACGCATTGCTAATTTTGAACTCATCGCCTAAAGAAAAAACCAGGCGGTCAAGTTTCTCATGAAGAATTAAACCTTCATCATAGATATATCCTAATCCAAAATTAAATTTATTCCTATCTGACCCGCCTGATATGCTTAAATTACTATTACTAAACTTTCCTGTTCTGGTAACCGCATCTATCCAGTTAGTATTCGCATTTAAAGGGCCATAATCAAATGGATCTACAGTACCATTATTTAATCTTTCCTGTGCAAACAATGTTTTAAACTGCTCTGCATCAGCCATCTTGATTTTGTCAACCAGTTTCTTGAAACCATAGTTGGTGTTGAAATTGACAACCACCTGGCCGGCTCTTGCTTTTTTAGTAGTAATGGCAATTACCCCTGTTGCACCTCTTACACCGAAAATAGCTAATGATGAAGGATCTTTTAATACTTCGATCGACTCAATGTCGTTCGGATTCAGATAATCAATGTTATCCTGTAAAATTCCATCCACTACATATAACGGGTGTACCTGCCCGATACTAATGGTACCACGAATACGGATATCTGGAGCCTGTCCTGGTGTTCCAGAGTTTACTACAGACAAACCAGCCACTTTTCCCTGCAGTGAAGCAATAGGGTTAGCATTAGGTTTATCAGATACCTCTTTACCAGAGATTTTAACGATAGAACCTGTAAGGTCTCTTTTGCTGGCGGTACCATAACCAATTACCACTATCTCATCCAGTGCATTCCTGGCTGAACTTAAAGAAACATTTATCGTAGTTCTTCCATTGATGGCTTGCTCTACCGCATCATACCCAACATAAGAAAATTCCAGTGAAGTGGCATTATCCGGAACGCTTAGGGTATAATTACCATTGGCATCGGTGGTTGTACCAATGCTTGTTCCCTTTACTGTAACGGAAACTCCGGCAAGGCCTTCGCCATTTTGCCCGGTTACCCTTCCTGTGATCCTGATATCCTGCACTTCTATTTTAACTCCATTTACAGAAGCTTTTAATACCACCAGGTTATTGTCCATGATCTGGTAACCAATGCCCATGCCTTCAAATAGACTATTTAAAACAGCAGGAACCTCGGCATCCTTCACATGCACATCTACTTTCCTGTTATTGATCAAAGCCTGGTCATACAAAAAGCGATAAGTCGTTTTCCTCTGGATCTCCGTCAGCACTTTTTTCAAATCTGCCGATTGAAGGTTCAAAGTGATCCTGTCCTGTTTAAAACCTCCTGCTGAAGCATGCAGGCTAATAAAAAGGATAAATGCACACATCAATTTCATTATCCTTCCTATGTAATAAAGGTTGGGATGTTTAAGATCAGTCGTGTGTCTCTTTTTTTTCATACTATGTCATTATAAGTTATAAGTTAATTTAAACGTTTTCATTTCCTTAATTCCTGTCTCCTTTAAGATGTGTTGTCTTTCATAAGCAGTGTGTTTAACGGGTTATCAGTATAGTATTCTCATTTATAGTATAGTTAAACGGTGCAGCTATCCGCAATGCATCCAAGGCCTGCCTGAAACTCTCGTTTACAAACATGCCACCCAGCCGCATATGTGCCAGCTTTTCATCTGCTATATTGATCCTGATGTCATACCATTTTTCCATTTTCCTGGCTACCTCTTCAAAGCTTTCATCCTGGAACACCAGTTTATTATCCACCCAGGAAGTTTCTACTATGGTATTATCGGGGGCCTGGGTCAATGAGCTTAAAATAACTTTGGGCTCAGTTTTTTGAACTATCTCTTCTTTTTTTTCTTCTGGCTCATTGGCAATCACCAGTTTCTCATTGGGTTTCAATATGAAAACTTCCCCAGGACGCTTATCGTGGGTAATCTCTACGCGGCCCCTGATAAGGCTGGTCTCCGTTTTTTTCTCATCGGGGTAAGACCTCACATTAAAAGCAGTACCCAATACCTTGATATGTAGTCCATTTGCCATTATGGTAAAGGGAATGGTGCTCTTTTTTACATCGAAATAAGCTTCTCCTGTCAAAGTGGTGTTCCGGTTGGTTACGCCAAAATGTTCATTATAGGTTAGTTTGCTGCCTGCATTTAACCATACAACTGAACTGTCAGGAAGTACCATTCTTGTTTTGGAGCCATAACGGGTGGAAACCTCACTAAATGCTTTTTCCTGGGAACCATCCATTGCAGGAGAACTGGTATAAAATTGCATCCATAAAACAATGGCCAGGATAGATACAGCTGCAAATGTTAGAGCCCAAGCTTTTTTGTAAGATCTGCGGGTGAGAGAGGGAGTTAGGATAGGAAGAGGCAGAGGATCGGTATTGTCAATATGAACTCCATTCTTTTTTAGATTGTCCAGGTGAAGTTCAAATGCTATCTCAGCATCGTAAGTGTTTGATTCATCGGCCTTTGGTTTCCAGATATTTTCAATAAACTGCGTAGAATAATGCCATTCCGGATGAGATTTTATGAGGTTTTCTAATTCGCGTAATTCTTCCACCCCGGCATCTCCGGCCAGTTTTTTGGCAAGCAGGTTCCAATATCTGTTCTCAGTCATTAGCAGGCAGTGTATGCAATAGACAATAAATAAATCTTTTACCCCTAAAAACAATCCTGTTTTTAATTCAAATAAGTTCTGGAGATCTCCAACTGAACGGATTCGCCTATTTTTCTTAAGGCAATGGTCATTTGATTTTCCACCGTTTTTTGCGAAAGATTAAGCAACTGAGCCACTTCCTTATATTTCAATCCATCTTCTCTTATCAATTTAAAGATCAACTTACATCTTGGTGGTAAGGCATTGATGGCCAGGTGCAAACGCTTATGCATTTCAGATGTGATCATTAGTTGTTCAGGATCCAGGTAAATGCTCCTGAGTTCCACATCCGTATCGTCAATAGAAAAACATTTATAGCGTTTTAGCCTGGTAAGGCAGTTAATAGATTGGTTCTTGGTAATGATATATATGTATAAATGAAAGTTTTCCACCCGGGAAAGGGTAGAACGATTATTCCAAATCTTCAGAAATACATCAGATACCACCTCTTCCGCTGCTTCTTTTGACTTGGTGATCAAAGAGGAAAACCGGATCAATTTGGAATGATAAATAGAAAACAGTTCCTTATAGGCGATGGCATCGTCATATAGGGCAATCCTGTTCAGCAGTTTTTCCAGCAGTGTAGTACCAATCATGTATAGCAGTCGATATCCAAATCTATGTTAAATTTTCCATAGGGCTATTGAAATTATTGGTTTATGAACAAAAAAATGGCTTGCCCTCTTTTTGGGCAAGCCCTGCTATAATATTAAAAATCAATTGATAATGATAAACCTCTTACCAATACATTAAAATACCAATGTCATGATGGAATGCGCCAGGCTCCTGGTCTCAGCTGCCTTGCCACCCATCCATAAATGGAAAGGCATTTCTTTACCGGTAGTATTCATTACTACTACTGCTATTTTCCCATCCGGATTGATAAAGGCTGTAGTGATCAGTGGGCTGCGGCTGGAGGCGCTTTCTATTCTTTTTGCACCCGGACGTATAAATTTAGACAGGTGTCCGATATAATAATAGGCATTGGTGTATATCAGGTTGCCCGTTTTAGAATCAGCATGAATAGGGGCAAAGCAATAATTGCCCACATGGTTCGGCCCGCCTTTTTCATCTAGTAAAACGTTCCAGTCGGTCCAACCCACAGTATTGTTATTGAAATCATTGATCATGGAGCGGCCATATCTTTCACCCAGTGCCCAATCATTCAGCCTGGAGGCGGTGAACTTATCATTGCACCCCTCTGTGAATATCAGGTTTTTATCAGGAAAGCTTTCGGATACTTTTTTTACATTTTCAAACACCTGGTCACCACCACTCCAGTCCTCATACCAATGGTAGCCAACGCCCCAGGCATATTTGGCAGCAGCCGGATCTTTTAATAAAGTACTGGCACGCTGGTAAATCAGGTCGCGGTTATGATCCCACACAATAATCTTTTTATTGCCCAGTCCCTCTTTAGCCAGTGTAGGACCAAGGTTGTTTTTTAAAAAATTGGTCTCTTCTTCAGCAGTATAAATACAGGATTCCCAGGTCTGCTTAGCCATGGGCTCATTTTGAATAGATAAACCCCAAACCGGTATTCCTTCTTTTTCGTAGGCTTTAATGAATTTCACATAGTAGTTAGCCCAGGGCTGGTAAAAATCTGTTTTAAGCTTTCCACCATGAAGCATGTCATTATTGTCTTTCATAAAGGCAGGAGGGCTCCATGGTGAAACATACATGGTCAGCTTTCCACCGGCTGCGGCAATGACATCCTTGATAAAAGGTATCCTGTATTTTTTGTCATGGTCAATACTGAAAGATGATAGTTCGCGGTCGCCTTCCTTAATGTAGGTATAACTGCCGCTTGAAAAGTCGCAGCTATGGATATTGGTCCTTGCCAGTGTATAGCCAATGCCTGCTTTAGGATCATAATAAGCTTTCAGAAATTCAGTTTGCTTATCCTTAGAAAGTTTGGCAAAGGTTTCAGCAGAGGCATCAGTGAGTGCACCACCTATCCCTAATAAAGTTTGAAATGTTTTAGAAGGATCTATGAAAACACAGGGTTGTGTTTCCAGGGGCTGCCCAAAGTCCTTAAATTCTAAGGTGTCAGTAGGTGTCAGCCTGTAGTTGGCTGTATCTGCTGTAGTATAGACCACAATGGATTTGCCGGCAGTGGATACCTCAGTGCCACTGGTGCTCGATGATAATACTTTTGCCTGTTTCTCTGAACAGGAAAATAAGGTGATCAAAATCGCTGCCAATAAGAGTTGCTTCATTATACTTTGTTTAGACATGATTGAAAAGAGCAAGATAATTTACCAAATATAGGTTCCAACGGCACCTCCAGGCAATGATGTTGTCACCCATTTAATACCTGTCTTTATTTTAAAACCCTGCGTATTGTTGCCATCATTCTCAACGATCAGCACTTTTTTGCCTGCTGGCGTTTTAAAGGCTACATTTTGAAGGCTGCCCGTGATATTGCTTCCTATCCTGACAGAGCCGGGTGGAACAAATTTAGACGCATGCGCCACTATGTAGTAAGCTACATTACGGAATACAGAACTGGTTATAGTTAATGCACCTTTACAGGTATTACACCCTCCCGGGGTATGCGGCTCAAATGAAGCATTATTGGCCAGGTTCCATTCCAGGGCTGTGCGGCTCCAATTGCGCATAGAGCCTATAATTACATTTTTCAAATGCCATTTAAGGTCTCCACCAAAGTCGCCGTTAGAGGCGGTATATTGCTCTGTAAAATAAATATTCTTGTCCGGGTGGGCATTTCTTACCTGTGAAAGCGCACTGATATCCCCGGCATATAAATGAAAGGCCGAACCGTCAACAAATGCTTTGGCAGCTGCATTGTTCAGGATTGTTAATGGATAATCGGGCCTGTCTGCATTATGGTCATAGGTTATGATCTTCGTGGTAATATTTGCCGATTGGAAGGCTGGCCCTAAATGATCTTTTATAAAGATCAGTTGCTGGTCTGCTGTCATAAAAAGGCTGGGATTGTTCCCTGGATTCAGGGGTTCATTCTGGGGCGTTATGGCTTCAATGGTGATGCCCTGGGCCTTCATTTGCTGTATATATTTTACAAAATACTGTGCATACACGGCATAATAATCAGTTTTTAAACTGCCCCCGATGCTGCTTCCATTATCCTTCATCCATACTGGGGCTGTCCATGGAGTAGCCAGGATGCGTATAGCCGGGTTGATGGCCAGGATCTCTTTCAATAAAGGAATAAGGTGGTCCATGTCAGGAGCTAGAGTAAACTGGGTTAGTCCAGGATCTGTTTGTCCTGCCGGTACATCGTCGTAGGTGTATACCGAGGCACTAAGGTCCGATGCCCCAATGCTTATTCTCAGGTAACTGATACCTATTGACCCTGCATCTTTTCCGAAAAGTTCTTTTAGGAGCGCAGCTTTCGTAGCGGCATCCAAACCATTTATTACCATGGCGCTGCCGCTGGTAAGTGTATAACCAAAGCCATCAATGGTCTGGTAAGTTACCGTGGTGTCCACTTCGATAGCAGGATCATTATTAGCTATGGTTCCAAAGCTTAATGTCGTATTTTGCTTTTGTAATAATGTTGTCTGATCCCCTTTGGTTAGCCAGAAATCCATTTCATTCACACCGGAAGTGGGTGGAGTGGGAGGATTGGGGCTGGGTACCGGGGTAGGAGTAGGTGTCCCGGTATTACTTGTACTTTTATTGCAACTGGAAGAACAGATCATCAGGCAAAGACAGGATGCAACGAGAAACCGGATTGCAGGCATGATACTTTTCAAGGAGTTTCATTTAATTGTTGAGGATAAATCTTCAGGGTGCCCTCGAAATTTATTCCGGGCTCCATCAAAATTAGTTGAGAATGTATTAAGACCACCAGCAATATGGACAAATAATCAATTGTTTACCCCTAAGAATGGCTTCAAAATAAATGGTCCGGGTAAACTGCCCTCTGTTGGTGTTTCTTCCAGGATTCCTGGTACCTCACTCCCGTAGTTCTACGCGATGGCAGGTTTTATGATCTCATTCTAATTTCGGTACGCCTTTGAAGCCTTATTTTTGCGCCGCTTAAGATCAAGGCTAATATTTATTCAGTCTGAGTAATCATGAACCCTTTATCAGTATTGAAAATGGCTCTATAAAGAACTGGTTTCAGAATGAAATATGTTATTTCAAAAAAAGTAGATAGTTTTTTTACAGACATCAATGATGTCTTTGGGTTCGTTGTCCGTTTTTTTAAGGAAGTATTTAAGCCGCCTTATGAATTCCATGAAATGATCAAGCAGTGCTATAATGTAGGGGTACGCTCCGTAGCACTGATTACTGTAACCGGTTTTATTACCGGGTTGGTATTTACAAAGCAATCCAGGCCATCCCTGGCCGAATTCGGCGCCACCTCCTGGTTGCCATCACTGGTGGGTATAGCCGTGATCAAATCTTTGGCCCCTTTGGTTACCGCATTGATCTGTGCAGGAAAGGTGGGTTCAGGCATTGGTGCCGAGTTGGGATCTATGAAAGTAACAGAACAGATCGATGCTATGGATGTTTCTGGTGTAAATGCTTTCAAATTCCTCGTTGTTACGCGTATAGTGGCCACTTCGCTTTGTATTCCATTGTTGATGATGTATGCTGCTTTTGTATCGTTAATGGGGTCCTATATCGATATCCATTCGCATGAAAATATTACCCTTCTTACTTTTTTTCAGAATGCTTTTCAAAAGATCACCTTTCTTGACTTTGCATCCACACTTTTTCGCTCAGTGATCTACGGGTTCACCATTTCCCTGGTTGGCTGCTTTAAAGGTTACACTACCACCCAGGGAACAGAGGGAGTGGGCAAGGCGGCCAATATGGCTGTAGTAATATCCATGTTCCTGATCTTTATAGAAGAAATGGCGATTATTCAAATGGTAAACTGGATCCGTTAATATGCAAAAAGTTAAAGGCCATATTGATTATAACACACCGGTTATTACCATCAAGGATCTGTATAAATCTTTTGGTGATAATGATGTATTAAAAGGAATTGACCTCACTGTTTACAAAGGGGAGAATGTGGTGGTCCTTGGCAGGTCGGGTACCGGTAAATCGGTCCTGATCAAGATGATCTCCGGACTATTGAAGCCAGATAGGGGTACAGTGAATGTATTGGGTTATGATGTGCCTTCGCTGAATGAAAAAAAATTAAGGGAACTGCGCATGAAACTGGGATTCTCGTTTCAGAACAGTGCCTTGTACGATAGTATGACAGTTAGGGAAAACCTTGAATTCCCCCTGGTGAAGAATTCCCATCACCTGGTAAAGAAAGATCTGAACAATGCCATTGAAAGAGTGCTCGATGCCGTAGGTCTGCTGCAATCCATCAACCAGATGCCATCAGAACTTTCGGGCGGTCAGCGCAAAAGGATCGGTATAGCCCGCACACTGATTATGCAGCCACAGATCATGCTGTATGATGAGCCCACCGCGGGCCTCGACCCTATTACCAGCACAGAGATCAATAACCTCATAGTGGCAGTTCAGGAAAAGTTTCATACCAGTTCCATTATCATCACCCACGACCTTACTTGTGCCAAAGCCACAGGCGATAGGATCGCCATGATGCTTGATGGCCAGTTTGTGAAGGTGGGTTCTTTTGATTCCATATTTGATACCTCTGATGATAGGATCAATAGTTTTTACGATTATAATTTTATACAATAAGCAATGAGATCAACTAAAAATACAAGAAGTGTATTGGTAGGCATATTTATTTTCGTCGCCCTTGTCATATTTATTGTAGGGGTGCTTACCCTGGGAGGCCAGCGTAAGACCTTTGCCAATACCATTGACCTCATGGCTGTATTTGATGATGTAAACGGGCTGCAGAAAGGAAGCAATGTATGGTATTCAGGTGTCAAAATAGGTACAGTAAAAGGAATTTCATTCAATAAAACCGGTGGAGTGGATGTGGCTATCAGCATAGAAGAAAGTACCACCCAGTTCATTCATAAGGATGCCCTGGCCAAGGTGGGTTCTGATGGACTTATAGGCAATAAGATCATTGTACTTTATGGAGGAACGCCCCAGGCAGCCCCGGTGCAGTCTGGAGATGTGCTGCAGGTGGAAAAGGCAGCCAGTATGGATGATATGATGAATACCCTTCAAACCAATAATAAAAACATCCTCGCTATCACAACTGATTTTAAAGAAGTAAGCCGCCGCATAGCAAACGGCGAAGGCACTATAGGTAAATTGTTGAAGGAAGAATCGCTGGCCAATGACCTGAACAACACTATGGCTGTTTTAAAAAGAGCATCTGTAAATGCAGAAAGGTTAACTACCCAATTTAACTCCTATGCAGCTAACCTTCAAAAACCAGGCACGCTCACCAACGACCTGATCACAGATACTGTATTGTTCTCCCGGTTAAGGACTAGTGTGGTGCAGGTGGAAGAAATGACCCGGAAAGCCAATGAGGTAATGCTAACTATCAATAAAGTAAGTCAGAACCTGCAGGAGGACCTTAATAAGACCAATACCCCTGCTGGTGTGTTACTAAATGACGAGCAATCCGCTGCTTCCATAAAAGAAACCATCAAAAACCTGCAATCAAGCACACAAAAGCTTGATGAGAATATGGAAGCCCTCCAGCATAACTTCCTGTTGCGCGGATTTTTTAAAAAGAAAGCCCAGGGCAAACTTTGAGGAGGAAAAGAAAAGCCTTTTCCAAAAAAAATAATAAATAGCAAGTAGCAGTAGTTAAGTGCAACCCTTGACTTATTGTCAGGAGAGACTGCAACATTTGGTTGTAAAGCCCTGATCATTTGACTATTACTAATGCTTTGGCCTTCCTGGCCCTTGTATAACATCAGGCATGCTCAAAGAATTGGGCTTATACTAACGGACTTCCCGTTGCCCCCATTGCATATTTTCCGGTTTTCAAAGCCTGGCCATTTATCATAAGCGGCCAAATGCCTAACTGTTAATTGTATACTGAATGCCTTAAGCTGATTTATAGCAGGTACCCCCTGGCTCTGTTACGGCTTTCTACCACCTTCTTAAAGACCCGGCACAGACACGGCACAGACATGGCGCAGAGCCGGTATAAAGGCGTTGCAGATCAGACGGAAGTCGGACGGCCAGGGAATGGAGAATGGGCGTAAAATGGAGATAGCGAAATTATACTCAAAAGGGGTGGAGTGCCAGGATGTTACAGGAAGGGACAGGATAAACTTAAAAGCTTTTCTTGGCAGGAAAGGGATATAAGTTTTAGTTTGCTGCGTGTTATCACAATATATCATCCTGCTTGTTGTATTGACCCTGGGAGCTTTGATCAGTATATGGACACGTAAGCTGACCCTCATTGCCGGCATCACGGGTATATTATTAGGGTTATTGATCTTTATAGGAACGGGATGGCTTGGATTGCTCTTAATGGCTTTTTTCTTTTTATTAGGTACTTTGGCTACTGCCTGGAAACGCCAAAAAAAGGAGGCCTGGAAAATTGCGGAAAGAAATGAAGGACGGCGCATTGCCAGCCAGGTGCTGGCCAATGGTGGCATGGCCGGGCTGCTGGCATTACTGGCCATCATTTACCCTGACAAAGCAGATATATTCACTTTAATGGTAGCAGGCGCTTTTTCATCTGCTACTGCTGATACCTTGTCCTCTGAATTGGGCAGTTTGTACGGATCCCGGTTTTATAATGTACTAAACTTCCGGAAGGACAAAAGGGGTTTGGATGGTGTGATAAGTTTGGAAGGAACACTGATAGGAATTGCAGGAAGTTTTCTGGTGTCAATGATTACTTCCATTGGCTATGGCTGGGGACCTTATATGCTTTGGATTGTTATTGCCGGTACTGTTGGCAACCTTACCGACTCTTTATTGGGCGCAGCCCTGGAAAGAAAGGGCTTGTTGCCCAATGATGTAGTGAATTTTACAAATAC
>JAEZLJ010000018.1 GCA_023415275.1 Bacteroidota bacterium | reverse complement strand
GTTCCAGGCCTTACCAGTTTTAACTTTGATACCTAAATACCAAATACAAAATCTTCTTATTTTAGTTTATTGACGTCTGAAAAAAACATATGGTCAGGTAAAACCGACGAAGCCCTCATAGCAGAATACACCGCTACACTTGACAACAGGCTGGTTGGGGAGCTTTACAACCGCTATGCCGACCTGGTATATGGTGTGTGCCTGAAATATCTTAAGCACCCCGAAAATGCACAAGACAGCGCGGTGGCCATATTTGAAGAATTGGTGGTCAAAATACCTAAACACCAAGTTGACAACTTCAAAGGCTGGCTGTACACCCTGGCAAAGAATCATTGCCTGATGCGCCTACGCTCCGGTAAAAAATTCACAACTGTTAATATTGACGCTGAACTTATGCAATCGGAAGATCCCGTGCATCTGAATGGCGTATGGGAAAGAGAAGAACACCTGGCACAATTGGAATATTGCATGAGCGAACTGGCAATAGAACAACGTCAGGCCATTACGCTGTTCTATATGGAAGGAAAATGCTACAACGAGATCAGCACCATTACCGGGATAGAATGGAACAAGGTGCGCAGTTACATCCAGAATGGCAGAAGAAACCTGAAATTGTGTATCGAAAAGCAACAAGCTAAATCATTGATAAAAGAATGAGTGTACCTCAAGGACATAAGAATTATTCAGCTGCAGATATTGAGCGTTATCATAAAGGAATGATGACTGCCCAGGAAAGACACGCCCTGGAAAAAGCAGCTCTGGATGATCCTTTTTTGGCAGATGCATTGGAGGGCTATACTTTCACCACCACCCCAGCCGCTGACCTTGATTCCATAAAGCGCAGGGTGTTCGCAGAGGAGCAACCGTCCAAAGTCATCCCATTCTTTCAAAAATATAATTGGATAAAAATGGCCGCCCTATTCCTGGTCATTGCCAGTGGGGGCTGGTTCATTATTCATTCAGTAAATAACCAAAAAGACATTTCACAGGCCGTATCTGTTGCCTCAAAAACCCAACATATGGCAACACCTGCACCCGCCATAGATTCGGTTGCATCAAAGGAAGCGAATGTGCCGTCCATTACGGCCAATCCTTCTGAAACAGACCAAATTATTTCCACCAAACCAGTACAGGAAAAAAGATCTTTAGCCGGCAAAAAGAAAAGGTCTGTTAATCCTCCAGTATCAATATCCTCACAGGATCAAATGAAAGAAAAACCCAATGCTCCTGCCCTGGCCAACGTGGAAGAAACCACCCTAGCCTCCACGCCAGCAAAGAAAAAAGAGGCACTCCAGGCTACCGCAGCCGCCAGGTCAAGAAGCTTCCAGGCTGATGATTCCAATCCGGCTGTTGTTACTATCCCTCAAACAGAAACAAGACAGGGATCAGGCGATACCATCAGAAACTTTAATGTGGTATTACAGCCTGACCAGGCACATAAGGATATTGAGATCGTACAACTCAAATCTAACCATGCCATCATAGCAAGGCCTTCCCCACGTTTTGAGACCCTGGAGCCCGCAGAAGGCTGGATGCAGTTCAATGAATACATAGCGGAGAACTTAAAGGAACCAGGTACGTACAAGGAAAAACCTGAAACCGGTGATGTGGAATTAGCCTTTGACATCAATCCAGAAGGAGAACCCGTGAATATTACGGTAGCCAGGTCACTATGTGCAGCTTGTGACAAAAAAGCCATTGAACTGCTCAAGCAGGGACCAAAATGGAAAAATGTAAAGAACAAAAAAGGAAAAGTAACTTTTCATTTCTGATTTTTCTTCGTTTCTCTCTGTAAGCCTGTTTTCTATACATTTGTAAAAAACCATTACGCATGCTTACGAAACTATTTTTATGTGCTGGAATCAGCCTGGCCACGCTTGGCCTGAACGCCCAACCTTTGAAAACTCCTCAGCCCAGCACTACACAAACTATCAAACAGGACTTTGGTGTAGGATCAGTAGAATTGTCCTACTCGCGCCCGGGTATGAAAGGCCGTAAGATCTTTGGCGACCTGGTACCTTATGGAAAGGTATGGCGCACAGGTGCCAACAGCGCCACCACATTGCAATTTAGTGATAGTGTGACCATTGGCGGCACCAGGATAGCTCCCGGCAAGTATGGCCTGCTCACCATTCCTGATAAGGATCAATGGACAGTGATCATCAGCCAACAGACAGATGTAACCAGCCCCGCTGCCTACCAGCAGGATAAAGACATAGCAAGAGTAACTGTAAAACCTGTAAACAACTCCGCAGGGGTGGAAACCTTTACGATGCAATTTGCCAATGTTAAATCCAACAGCACGGATCTGCAGATCATGTGGGACAATACAACTGTCAATGTTCCCATCACCACAGATGTGGAAAGCAAGGTGATGGCCCAGATAGATAACCTGATGAATAAAGATAACAGGCCTTACTTCCAGGCGGCTATGTACTACATGGAAACCGGTAAAGACCTGAACCAGGCTGTTACCTGGCTGGATAAAGCCATTGAGCAAAACCCCACTGCTTTTTGGGTTTACCATCAAAAGGCAAATGCCCTTGCCAAGCTTGGCAAAAAAGAAGATGCCAAAACTGCTGCATTGAAATCTATGAACCTGGCCAAAGAAGCCAAGAATGATGACTATGTTGAACTCAATAAGAAGTTGATCAACAATTTAAAATAGTAATATTATATATATAAAGAAGGGTGCCCAGGTGGCACCCCTTCTTTTTTTGAGTAACAATAGACTCCCCCATCCTTTACAGTATCTTAAAGTGCTGTTTTTGAGTGGCTTACAGGGCTGGTACTTTCATCAATTTTTCAACTTTGCCCCTATTTGCTGGCTATTTCCTGCCGTTCTCCTTCCCACCTCCTCCCTATCATCAGTATAGTAACGGTATGGATACTCCGTGCTGGCACGGAGTATCCATACCGTAGATAGGGAGTAGATAGGGCGTTGATAGGGCCTACTTATACAGGAGCCAGTGTTGGGGGATGAATTAAAACAGTTTTTAAATTATACTTATATGAAGAAGGGGCTTCCTTTTTATAACCTAAAGCTTTACCCATTTTGAAAGGAAGTATATAGGACTTTCAATATTATACCAGGATATCAATCTTCCAGTGTACTAAAACTCGGCTGAAAAGCAGGTACCGGCTTTGGTTTTTGAGGAAATATCATCTCGGCCAGTGCGGCTACTAATATTACCCCAATGGCTCCTATCGCATTCATCCATAAAAAGCTGATATCGGGCAGCCAGCGCATGAAACTTATCTGCTCATTGAAGAAGAGGATCACAACAAAGAATTCTACCAGCACTGCCGCCATGAATACCGCGGTTCCATTGATCTTTTTAAAGTAAAAGGCAACCAGGAATATTCCCAGGATGACTCCATAAAAAAGAGAACCCAGCACATTCACCGCCTCTATGAGGCTTTGTCCTAACGCACTGGAGGATTGCGCGATGAGAATGGAGAATACGCCCCAGGCCAGGGTGTACCATTTAGATATCTGGTATTCATTCACCGGCTTTCCCCTTCCCACTATCTGCTGGTGAAAATCGCAGACTGTACTGGCTGCCAGCGAATTGAGCGCAGCCGCAATAGATCCCCAGGCGGCCAGGAAGATAACGGCTATTAACAGCCCTTTTAAACCGGAAGGCAGATAATGCTTGACAAAGGACAGGAATACATAATTGGTGTCATTGGTATCCTTACCTGTGGCTTTGCCGGACATTTTTTTAAAGGCTTCCCTGTAGCTTTCCGATGCTTTATTTAATTGCCTGATGCCTTCTGTATTGGCTTGAGTGCCATTGGTATAAGCCAGCAATGCCTTGGATTTGAGCGCATTTACTGAATCGAATCCTGCCTGAAGCGTCTTTAAACTATCCTTATAGCTTGTTTGCTGCACTTCGGTTACCAGTGAATCATTGAAAGAAAGAGGTGCATTATTGAATTGGTAAAAGGCAAATACCAGCACTCCTATCAGCAGAATGGCAAACTGCATGGGTATTTTCACCAGGCCATTCATCAATAAACCCAGCCTGCTTTCCGTATTATTTTGTGCAGTCAGGTACCGGCCCACCTGCGATTGATCTGTGCCGAAATAGGATAATGCCAGGAAGAAGCCACCAATGATACCGCTCCATATGTTGTAGCGGTCATTCCAGTTAAAGCCCGACTCATTTTTCCCCGAGGTGATCACATTCAGCTTTCCCAACTTGCCACTTACTTCAAGGGCTTCTGTAAACCCCATATTTCCCGGCAACAATTTCACTACCATGTATCCAGCCAGGGCCATGGCGATGAAGATGATGAGCAGCTGTATCTTTTGGGTATAGGCAACAGCCCTGGCGCCCCCCGCCACGGTATAAATGATCAACAGTCCACCCATGATGATATTGGTCCAGTAGATATCCCAGCCAAAAAGAGAAGAAAGGATAATGGATGGGGCATAGATGCTGATGCCGGTTGATAATCCACGCTGTAATAAGAATAAAAAAGAGGTCAGGGTCCTGGTTTTTCCATCAAAGCGCTTTTCCAGGAATTCATAGGCTGTGTACACTTTGAGCCCATTGAATATGGGTACAAAAGTGATGCATATGACCACCATGGCCAGTGGTAGCCCGAAGTAATATTGAACAAAGCGCATACCATCTGCAAAGGCCTGGCCCGGGCCTGATAAAAATGTGATGGCACTTGCCTGTGTACCCATTATGCTCAATAGGACCAGGTACCAGGGCATGCTCCGGTTGGATAAAAAATATCCATCCAGGTTGCGGGTAGTACGGCTTTTGTATAAGCCATATACCACAATCCCTGTTAACACCAGGATGATGATGATCCAGTCAAGCTTCGTCATGAATACTTATTGGTCAATAAGGTAAACAATACAATAAGAAGGATGAGAAAGCCGATCACCACTATGTACCAGGCCGTCCAGCTATGAAACACCGGAACCTTTTCCTTTCGTCCTTTCATATTGTTATTTATTTAAAATACCAGCCATCAGTGCTGTCTATTTTCCATGAGGGTAACATACTATCTTCTTTTGAGCATACTGGAACCCAATAAACCAAGTGCCAGCCCAATGATCAAACCTAGTTGCACCCTCCTGATAAAAATTCCAATGACCAACCCTAAAATGATCACAAAGAAAAAAGCTATAGTACCCCTGGTCTGGTCCGGTTTACGCTCAGCCATTAAAACTCCTTTTTACGGTTCAGTGCAATAATATTGGCCAATAACCTGTAGGCACCTGGCACCCCTGCAGGCAATTCTCTGAAAAAGACCAATCCGGTATATGTAAAATAACCTTTCCCATATTTACTGATCATCAGGCTCCCATCATCAGGACCCTCACCTGGATCATTCATGCGCAATATAGATTGAAATGCACTGTCTTTGCTTGAGCCATGGTAAATGCTTCTTTCCTGTATCCAGTCTTTAAAATCGTTGTTAGTGATCTCGTTCGGGAAATGCAAAACCGGGTGATTCGGGATGATGAAACTCAGCGCAGCATTTTCATCTGTAATGCGGTTACGCGTGATAGTAAGATCGTAAGGTGCTATTTTGGCCCTGACGGGGCCTATATTGTTACTTGTATTGTATTGGACAATGAGGTTACCACCATTCTGCACATACTTCATCAGCTTATCATAATGGTTATTCATCCATTCGTTGGTATTATAAGCCCTGATGCCTGTGATAATCGCATCAAACTGGTCCAGGTGATTTCTTGACAGCTCCTTATCTCCGAGCAAGGTCACTTCATATCCCATCTGCTCCAATGCTTCGGGCACCTTATCGCCTGCGCCTACTATATATCCTATCTTTTTCCCGGAGGTCTTCAGGTCAATATTCAACAGCTTCACTCCATCGGAATAAAAGTACCTGATGGTAGGTATATGATCGTAATTGATACTGGTCATTGCCAGGTAAGCATATTTATCCTGCCCATTTTCGGTAAAGTCGGCAAAGGGTTGCACATAATCGTTCTCCTTGTTTGACATTTTTTCATTGGAGAGCGAAAAAGGGTATTCCATTGTATTATTCCTGGCAATACGAACAGGTCCCTGCTTTTGAGAGATATCAAAAATGGTAGAGCGTATCCTTGGCACCATGCTACTGGCATTGATGTTCTTGTCGGCACCCGCCACCACTGTAAGCTCTTTGGACTGGAGCTTCCCTTTCTGAAATAAGATCACATCAGGAGATGAGTAAACAGTCATGGGCGGAATGACAAAGACAGGCTCGTACAACTCTCCTTTCACGGGATCTGTATGCTTATATTGAACAGGCTTATTAAAAGAGATGGTATCCTTATCAAATAAAAGATTGAACCGCGCCACATACGGAGGTGTTATATCCGGCTGACCAATTAACAATTGATCATTTACCTGGAAAATTCCTTCTTCCATTTTCTCTTTCAGCCAATACGGTTGACTTAGTGATTTGGTGTTGCTCACTAATAACGACCGGGCGATGGAAAGGTTTTGATTAGCAGCTAATGGAGTGCGCACAACAGTGTCTATGCTTTCCACAGAAACATTCGAAACTGAAACCGGCACGCCACCCCTATTATTCAGTGTCAGGTTGATCCTGATCGAATCTCCCTGTACAGCATTTTGCACATCTGTGGTGGCTTCTATAAAAAGGCCACTTGCCTCCTCTACTAACTTCTCCACTTCTGAAAGCTTCCTGTTTCTCCAGTAGCCTTCCGGCATAGATAGCAATGCCTTGCGAATGCTTAATAGTGCAGGTACTGATTTTTGCGGGGCCACAAAATCAAATCCTGCCAACAGGTTAGTGATCATCTTTTCAATGGCTTCAGTTCCGGGCACCCTTTGCCAGCTGGTATTCACATCATCCAACAGGTCATTGACAGGTTCATTGCCTCCGGTAGTTTTAAAGAATTCAAAAGCCTGGCCCCTGCTGGCAGGCACACCAAAGCCCTGGCTTTTATGCTGGCTGCGACCTTCGGCCGCGATCTCGCCATAACTTTTTCCCAGTATAGCATTATATCCGCCCACATCAAAATGAAACTGGTTATTGCTGGTGGTATTGGTACTGCCAAAGTTGAATGTATTCCACAGAATACGTTTGGCCTGCCAGGGCTGCACATATTTCAACTGTTCAGGAAAACGCTTGGGATCTGCAGCCGCTGTAAAAGCTTCATTGGCCAGTATAGCAGAAGCGGTATGGTGTCCATGACCTCCTTCCCCTGTGGTAGGGAACCTGGTGATGATGACATCGGGCTGAAATTTACGGATGACCCAAACTACATCAGATAGGATCTTTTCGCGGTTCCATTTTGTAAAGGTTTCTTCAGGGGTTTTCGAATATCCGAAATCGTAAGCCCTGGTAAAGAATTGTTCGGCCCCATCAATTTTCCTGGCTGCCAATAATTCCTGTGTGCGGATGAGGCCCAGGGGAATGCCCTGTTCATCGCCTATCAGGTTCTGGCCACCATCGCCACGGGTCAATGATAAATAACCCGTTCTATACAACCTGTCCTTGGACAAATAAGCCAGTAGCCTGGTATTTTCATCATCAGGATGGGCAGCTATATAAAGTACACTACTCAGAACATTTAGTTTTTTGATACCTAAATAAATATCCGCCGAGGTATAATGTATTTGAGCAAAAGATGGAAGCAAATAATAAATACTAGCTATGGTCAGGAGTATTTTCTTCATGCAGTCAAATTCAAATTAAACGTGAAATAAATAAAAAGGGTGAGAACACTATCACCCCTTATAATAATTATAAAAAATTTATTGCCCTACAAGAAATACGGCGTTGGAAAAAAGGAGCTTTCCATTTTCCCAAAAGCTTCTGAATAAAACATCATCCGCCAGGTAGGTAATGGTTCCGCGACCTATATCCTGCACGCCGAATAATAAACCATCCTGCAATCTTGGTTGCAATTTGGCACCCACAAATCCGGCCACCTGCTTTTCTTTTTTAATAACACCCACATTCCATCCCCCTTCCTTGATAAATTCATAAATAGCATCATCTTGTTTAAGTGTGTAATAATATCCAGGAAAACCAAAAGCGAGAGGATGCGTATTATCAAGGTCCACCCTGAAAATAGACCCCGGGGTGGTATTAGGAATATAATCTCTTTCCCTGTCCTCGTACTTTTTCAAGGATGCATAAATATCTTTTGATTCAGCTTCTTCTTCCTTCTTTTGCTTGATGGCCCAGTCCAGCCTGGCCAGTTGAGCCACGGCGGACTCCAGGGCTATCACATGTCCACCACCCTGGATCCATGTTTTAAGCAAGTCGGTTTGGGGTTTATCACTTAAAAAACGGTAATTGCCATCAGGCATTATTAATACATCGTAATCACTCCAATTGATTCGGCCTATATCATTGGAATTAATAAGCGTAATGGGATAATGGAGTTGCTGATCGAAAAAATGCCAGATTTCGCCTGTACTTAAACTGCTGGTACCATCGCCGGTAAGCATGGCAATCTTACGTTTTGACAGTGGCCTTATATAAGGACTACCAAGGTCATATCCTTTTTCCACGAAACCTGATGACACCGGGGTAAGCTGGATCTTGAATTGGGTAGCGATATGCTGTATGGAATCCCAAAGCCTGGGATAAAATTGATTACTGGTTTTTAATACCAGCACCGTTCCGCGCTGAAACTGCTGATTGCCCACAGCAAATGGTTGTTCACTAAATCGAAGCTTCACCCCTCTTTGCAACAGGTCAGTGACCAGCTTTACACTTTGCACTCCATTCCACGGAATGGCATATCCATAATTTCCTGAACTTTTATTATTGATTATAGTGGTATCCAGCTTGCTTCCAGGCACAATGAATTGCTTTGTTGCGTAAGCTGTCAATCCATATACATAAGGCAGTGCCCAGGCAGTGATATCATAGGTAACACTATCTGACAACCGGGTGGAAGGTTCAAACAATACTTTTACAAGTGTGCCCTTTGCCTGTGCAGAGGATACCACAATATCTTCATTGGTTAAGGAAAATGATCCTTCCTTGCCGGTACTATAATCATAACCTTTATATGACCCCGGCTTTCCAGAAGTGTATTGAATGTTATTTTTATCCAGCAATTCAGTAAGAGCTTTGATGCGCCCTGCATCTTGTGGTGAACTTTTTATTACATAGGATCTGTAATCACCTACCCCTTTCAAGGAGTTTTTATAATAGTCCTGGAACTGGCTGACTAATTTCGAAGCATTCTGCGAAGCAACTTCAATGGTACTTAAACCGGTAGTATAATGATGTGTCAAGCGGTCGGTCAATGTCAACGTATCGCCATTGCCATTCATTACCATCAAAGCACCAGCTCCTCCACCCCCCTGCTCATAGGTCATACCAATGGCACCATTGTACAAGGGATAAGTATCTCCATAGGAAGGGTATAACAGGTCGAACCTTTCTTTAGTAAAATAAAGCCAGCCATTTTCATCAAAGTACCTGGCATGATTTAACCCAATGGTTTTTTGAAAATCTCTTTGCCATGGAGTGATCACTTCATGAAAGGGCTCTGCAGCGGGAGCAAAATAATACGGTTCATTGATACCCTGTTCGTGAAAGTCCACGTGCACCTGTGGCAACCATGTATTGTATAGGCTTACACGCTGTTTAGATTCAATTTGTGTCTGCCAGACCCAATCACGGTTCAGGTCGAAATAATAATGATTACTTCTTCCTCCGGGCCAGGGCTCTCGGTGTTCCCTGGCATCCAAAGATGCATTGGGTTGACTGCCCACCACGGAGTTGAACCAATTGACATAGCGGTCACGCCCATCAGGGTTCAGGCATGGGTCCATTACCACCAGGGTATTCTGCAACCATTGCTTTGTTTTTGAATTTGCAGGATCTACCAGGGCAAAAAGTGTAAGCAGGGAGGCTTCTGAAGAAGAAGCTTCATTGCCATGCACATTATAACTTAACCAAACTATGGCAGGTGCGTTGCTTAAGTTGCCACCGGATGCCATTTGCGCCAGTCCCAGATTGTTCTGACGGATAGTCTCCAGGTTGGTAATATTGGAAGCAGCAGAGATATAAGCCACCAGGAGTTCTCTTCCTTCATTGGTACGTCCATAGCTTTGGAGCTTTACCATAGAGGGAACCTTCGTAGCCACATATTTATAATACTCAATCAATTTCCAGTGAGGAGTGAACCTGGTACCCAGTTTATATCCTAAAAATTCTTCAGGCGATTGAACCTGGGCTAATGAAATAGTGCAATAAAATACGACTGCCAGTAAAGCACCCAATTTTTTCATAGCAGGAAAATAACAACCAAAAACTGAATTATACAAAAAAGGTTCGGGGCAGTGTCCCGAACCTTACATATAAAGAAAGTTAGAAATTAGAGAGATAATTCAACCCTGGCAAAGATGTACCGGCCATTATAGCCAAACTGTGTGGCCCTACGTGAATAAATAAATTGGTTGGAGGTGCGGGTGGCGGGATCTAAGGTTTCATCAGGGTAAACATCCAATAGGTTATTGGCACCAACAGAAAGGCGTAGGTTCTCTGTGAATTTATAACCTATAGTAGCATCTGTGATAATTTTGGAACCATACACTTGTTGGGCAGCTACCACATTGGTAGCTTCCGTTACCTCGCCAAACCACACATTACGCACAAAGAAATTGAAATTGCCGATTCCGTAAGTAAGGGTGAGGCCCACTTTCTGGCGCGGAACTGAACGCTCCAGGAATAAACGGCTTGACTCGCTGAAATAGATGCTTTCTTTTCCTTTCAACAGGTCGGAAGACTTGATATCTCCCACCCGTTTGGTTTCAGTAATATTCCCCGAAAGATCAGCACGGAAGTTACCCGTGCCTAACTTCCTGCCATAAGATATTACCAGGTCAACCCCTTTTGTTTCTGTATTAATGGCATTGGCAAAAAATTGCGCCCTGTTGGCATTAGCCAGGGCCAGCAATCGATAGATCTCCTGGTCGGTAGGTGAAGCAGTGGGCGAGTTACTTCCCTGGAACAAATCAGTATAAACAATCCGGTCATTGATCCGAATAAAATAACCATCAAGGGTAACCTTAAAATCTCCCACATTGCCGGTAAATCCTGCACTGACATTCTTTGATTTTTCAGGCCTCAATTTAGGAATGCCCAATAATTCGGCGGGCCGGCTATCATTGGGGAAGGTGCCCACTTCGTAAGGAATACCAGCCACAAATAAAGTGGATGTGGTTGACAGGTAACGCTGGTGCAGCGATGGAGCCCGGAACCCTGTGCTGAGGGAGGCTCTTACAGCAAAGTTCTCTCCCACCTTGTAGCGCATAGCCAGCTTTCCATTGACAGTGGAGCCAAAATCATTATAATTCTCAAATCGCCCTGCTACGTCAACAAGAAATGCTCTTGAAAAATTGAACTCAATATCTGCATAAGCAGCAATGGCACTGCGGGTGGCATTCACCGCATTTTCTGGCCGGAAGCCGGGGAAAGCCTGTGCACCACCACCACGGGCAGCGCTGTCGGACCCTCCGAATTTCGTACTGACAGGACCTTTAGGGTCCGGCACCAAAATGGGTTTTCCATTGGCATCTACGCCTACTTGCCTTGCATTACCATAGTTTGTGTAAGAAGCTTCTTCTCCCGGCAACAACTGGTACCTTTCAAAACGATGTTCAGCTCCAAAGCCCACATTAATGCCACTTAACTGTTCAAACCTTTTGGAGAAATCAAGGTTGGTTGTATTCTGCGTGAAAACAGGTCCTCCGGAATTGAACCTGGTGGGTGAAGTTTTTTCCATAGAGGCATTGATGGTATTGACCACCCGGAAAATAAACTGGTTCTGTCCAAAAGTGTTGCTGAAATCAACATCCCAACCTTTTAACTGGCTCCTGATGCCTAAAGACAGGGACTTGTCATAAATATCAGAATGGATCTCGGGCAAGAATCCTAATGGATATATTTCTATTACATTATTAGCGATAGAAGGCAACCGGCGGTTAGCTGCGGCCTGGCCATTCCTGTAGCCAATGCCTCCAAACACATAAAACTCGGTACCATTATCATCCATGGGGAAGGCACCATTCAACATGAACTGACCACTTCGCAATAATGATTGTCCTACTCTTTGTTTGAAATCACCACGTGTCAGTTTATTGGCAGTTAAAAAAGAATCGGTAGCATCAACAGTTTGAACGGCCCCCGAAGCATTCCGGCCATTGTATCTTGAAAAGATCACTCCTGTGCGATCACCTGCCCGGTTGGTGTAATTACGATAATCATATGAACCTGAAAAGTTCATGAAACCACCTTTCTGGCCCATAGGGATACCAAAGTTAATGGCTGTTTGTACGGTCTCCCCGTCTGTTACAGATTTGCCCTGGAACTTGGTTACATTCTCACCACCGGTAACAGATGCGGTTACCTTATTGACATTGCTCTTCAAAATAATATTGATCACTCCTGCAATGGCATCACTGCCATATTGTGCCGAAGCTCCATCACGTAATATCTCGACACGGTCAATAGAAGAAACAGGGATTGAGTTAAGGTCTGTACCCACTGAACCCCGTCCGAATGTGCCATTCAGATTGACCAGGGCGGTATTGTATCGTCTTTTCCCATTGATCAGGACCAATACCTGGTCAGGTCCTAAACCACGAAGCGAGGCTGGATCAATATGGTCTGTTCCATCAGCAACAGTTTGTGTACCTGAATTAAATGAAGGTGCAGCGTAATTCAGCAACTGGTTGATATAAACCTGTGGAGCATCTCCAGCCAGCTTTTTGATATCTATCACATCCACGGGCGCAGGTGTTTCCAATTGTGTACGTGGCAGGGAACGGGAACCCAATACTACTACTGCCTGTTCCTGGCCCCTTTCCTCCAAAACAAAATCTACCGTTACAGCAGCATCATTGGTGACCGTGACTGTTTTTTTAGCAGTGGAGAATCCTACATAACTGGCATTGACAACAAAAGTGCCTGCAGGTACTAAAAGACTGAAGCTGCCATCAGCAATAGTGCTGGTTCCCCTGGTACGACCCTGGATGGTTACAGAGGCGCCACTCAATGGATTACCACTGGCGTCCTTTACAGTTCCTTTGATGGTGCCCGTTTGAGCACTGGCCCCAATAAAAAATAAAAGCAAAAACAGAATGACTGAACCTCGTCTTGCAGGTGATAATAGATTACTCATAGCAGAAGGTTTATTTTAATAAATTATACTTGAATAGCAGTGCAACCTGTAAAGCTTGAGAAAGACAGTTCTTACTGTAATTTAAGATTTTCAGAAGTTAATAACAAAAAGGCTTGAATAATTATGACAGGCGGATTAGCCAAGCCTCCTTAACTTAACACCTCAAAACAGTGGCATGAATAGAATTGCAGCTTTTTTTCTTTTGATCATTATTTCCTGCAACACTACCAAAAAGGTAATTGACAATAAAAACGTTGATCCCTGGCATTATTCCATTACCAAAAACCTGGTAGCCAAAAAGGGAGCAGTGGTTTCTGCTCACCCCCTGGCAAGCGAGGTAGGCGTAGCCATCCTGAAAAAAGGGGGTAATGCAGTGGATGCAGCAATCGCCACCCAATTGGCATTAGCCGTGGTGTACCCGGGTGCAGGCAATATTGGCGGTGGTGGATTTATGGTGGCCAGACTGGCCAATGGCCAATCACTGGCCCTGGACTATAGGGAAATGGCTCCGTCATCGGCACATAGAGATATGTACCTGGACGAGAAAGGCAATGTGGTGGCAGGTAAAAGCATTAACGGCCATTTATCCAGTGGGGTTCCTGGTTCAATAGCAGGATTGTTTGCCAGTATGAAATACGCCAAACTTTCATTTAAAGAGTTGATACAACCCGCTATTGACCTTGCAGAAAAAGGGTTCGCCATTTCAGAAAGAGAAGCCAGCTCATTGAATAGCATTCAAAAAGATCTACAACAATTCAATACCCGGCCTTCTGCTTTTCAAAAAGCATCCTCATGGAAAGCCGGAGATACATTAATACAGACAGACCTTGCCAACACCCTAAAGCTGATCCGTGACAATGGTGAAGCAGGATTTTACCAGGGAAGAACGGCTCAATTGATAGTAGATGAAATGAAAAGAGGTGGAGGCATTATTACGCTTGATGATCTTAAGAACTATAAGGTAAAATGGCGCATACCTCATACGTTTACCTACAGGGGATATACCATCGTTTCCATGCCGATGCCCAGCAGCGGTGGCATTTTATTGCACCAGATGTTGAAGATGCTGGAAGATAAACCCCTTGCTTCCTATGGGTTTCTTTCGCCACAAGCCGTGCAGTTAATGACCGAGGTGGAAAGGCGGGCCTACGCTGACAGGGCAGAATATATGGGAGACGCAGATTTTTATAAAGTGCCGGAGGCACAACTTACTAATGATGCCTACCTGGCAAAGCGCATGAGTGATTACCAACCAGGAGTTGCCGGCAACAGTACGGAAATCAAGCCAGGGGTATTGCAATTGAAAGAAAGTGAACAAACCACTCACCTGTCTGTGCTGGATGCGGAAGGCAATGCCGTATCAGTTACTACAACGCTTAATAATTCATATGGCAGCAAGACAGTAATAGGCGGTGCAGGCTTTTTTATAAACGATGAGATGGATGATTTCAGCGTGAAACCGGGAGTTCCCAATCTTTATGGTGCGGTGGGAGGAGAAGCCAATGCCATTGCTCCAGGAAAGCGTATGCTTAGCTCTATGACACCAACACTGGTACTAAAAGATGAAAAGCCATTTATTGTAGTGGGCACACCAGGAGGCACAACCATACCCACATCAGTATTTCAAACCATTGTCAACATCATTGATTTTGGAATGAATGCAGATGATGCAGTCAACCAGCCAAAATTTCACCATCAGTGGCTACCTGATCAAATAGATGTGGAAAGAACATTCCCTGACAGAACCAGGAAAGCACTGCAAAAAATGGGCTATACTATTAAAGAACGTGGCTCCATTGGACGGACTGAAGTGATCAAAACAATTCCTGGAAAGGGCATGGAAGCGGTAGCAGACAAAAGAGGCGATGATGGCGCTGCAGGTTATACTCCTTAAAATTAAAGTAACATTTCTAATATGGATATAGGAACCATCTACCTGGAAAGCGCTCTATCCCGGTTTAAGGAATATAAAACATTGGGCGATAAAACTTTTGACCAATTAACAGAAGAAGATTTTTTCTTTCAACCAAATGATTCATCAAACAGTATCGCAATAATCATTCAGCATGTTCATGGAAACATGTTGAGCCGGTGGACCAACTTCCTTGAAGAAGATGGAGAAAAGACATGGCGACAAAGAGATGAGGAATTTGAAGCGCATAAGGTTTCCAAAGAATATTTGATTCAAAAATGGGAAGAAGGATGGAAGGTGCTTTTCAATACACTTCATTCATTAAAGACTGAAGATCTAACAAGGCAGGTCACTATTCGCCAGCAGCCCTTAACCGTAATTGATGCTATTAACCGCCAGTTAGCACATTACAGTATGCATGTGGGGCAGATCGTTTTTATAGGGAAGTGGCGAAAAGGTGCGCAATGGACCAGCCTATCCATACCTAAGAAAAAGATTGAAAATCGTTAATTGATTAATCTTTATTGCCTGGCGGAAATTGCATTTTTGTACTGCAGGGTAATACTATTTTCTTCGGCCTCCAACAATTTGAAAGGAGACCTGGCTTCCGGTGGTAACTTATCCCAGAGATCTGATGATTTTCCATTGTATGAAATATCAAGCATGGCAGTCGATTGCTTATAATGCATGTTCACAGCTTTTACTCCTTTTACTTTCCTAAGGCCATCTTTCAGAGCTGAAAGGTTAGCATCGTCATATTCTATATTCGCTATGTATATGGATATAGTATCCCTTTTATTTCCAAAAATGGTGTGGAAGGAAGTCTTTAAATCATTCATTGCCATTTTTAAAGAATCCGTTCTAGATGAGAGCGGCTGATTGTTGGCAACATTTCCAGGCTGCACATTTTTATTGCCTTGATTGGCAGATGTCCTGGTGGCCTGGTTTTGTGCAGGAAGGGAAACAGAGAGGAGTAAAAAAAACATCATGTACAGGCAAAAACATTTCATATCTATTTTTTTAGCAGTGATGAAATTTCCTGTACAGAATGAGGGGGTACACAAGACTGGTTATAAAGTTAAATTGAATTTTATAATAATGGAGGAAGGAAAAAACGCTATAGATCAGTTAAAGAAAGAAAGGATCTTTACAAGGAGGGCCTTAATATTCTGGTGTTACCCTCTTCATTTGCACTGATAACTATGTCAACCCATGTATGCGAAAACAATCCACACTCCACCACACCAGGGATGGCATGAAGAGCTTTTTCTAAATGCTCAGGATCTGGAATAGTTTCAAATTGGCAATCAATGATCCAATTACCATTGTCTGTTTTATAAAATCGATCTTCCAATTGACGAACTTTTGCCTTGCATCCAAGGGCTTCAAGATGAGGAATAGCAAGGTTAAATCCAAAAGGCACCATTTCTACTGCTACCGGGAAGCGCCCCAATGTTTTTGACAATTTAGAATCATCTACAATCACAATAAACTGCCTGCTATTATAAGCCAGGATCTTTTCCCTGGTCAATGCACCACCTCCCCCCTTCACCAGGTTGCAGGCATCATCTACCTCATCGGCACCATCAATGTATATATCAATACCTGAAATTTCGATCATGCCTGCCTGTGGTATCCCGGCAGCAGCTGCCTGATTTGAGGAAGCCAGGGAACTTGATACAGTTCTGATTTGAAGACCATCTTTTACCAATTCACCCAATTTTTCTATGGCATAATAAGCGGTTGTACCCGTACCCAGGCCAACGATCATATCATTTTGCACGTATTCGACAGCTTTTAAAGCTGCCAATTGTTTGGGGTACATGGCATAGAGCATTTAGAAAGGTAAACAGGCTTCTCTATGGATACTGTTCCAATACAGTTTTCATTTGGTCAAACCCGGTATGCTGAAATGAGGGAATATTGGCACGGCGTGCTGCCTCCACCAGGTAATTACGGTCATCAAAATAGATACATTCCTGAGTGCTCACCTGTGCAATACCCAATGCCAATTTAAAAATTCCAGGATCCGGCTTTCTCATACCTACTTCGCAGGAAGAAACAAAGGCGTCAAAACAGCGGTGTAATCCAAATTTTTTGATGCGATAATCATTCAATTCTCTTCCTTCATTATTGATGGAAATAACTTTTACTTCTTCTTTTTTGTTTTGCTTCCAGTTGATCAACCATTCTAAGGTTTCAGGAAGTTGTTGTGATTCTGAGAACATAAAAGATTTCAGATCTTCACGTGTAAAGTTCCTGGGCTTATAAAATAAGGTAGTGTCCAGGTATTCATCCAGGGTCAGCTTGCCTATTTCGTATATGTTGAATATAAATTCATGCAGGGCATTCATTTCCTCATAATCAAATCCAAAGACTGTGGCAGCCTTCTGTCTTGATTGGTGTCCCCAACCATTTGTCAATAAAACACCGCCTATGTCCAGGAATAAAACTTTCAGAACGGGTGGTTGCATATAGTTTTAGTATAAATATACTGAAGCCTTGCATAGATGACTCCATCCGTTATATGAATAAGGAGAAGTTAATCCTATGCCAATATCTTGAACTCGCGGGGTTGTGGAGCTTTGGAACGGATATGACGGCGTAATTGCCACACCTGTTTTACTTCTTCGACTAATAATGGAACCTGTGGATATTGATCTTCATTGTCTGAAATAAGTATCCACTCTTTAGGAGATTTTTTATAAATGCGTTTTACAAGAAGCTTATCAACCGTATGTATGATATAAATACAAAAATTTTTTACATCGCACCAGTCTTCAGGGTGTACCATGGTTGCCAGAATCACATCACCTGCGCTTAACGTAGGTTCCATGCTGTCTCCATCCACTTCAAAATACCGCCAGATAGCTCCAAGGGAATTAACCCCCGGAGGCAGTGAATACTTTTCAAGAGTCTCCAAATAATCTACCTGTTCATATCCCTTTACATACCCCGCCTGCGCCTTGATACCAACCAGGGGTACTAAAATAGAAGTCTCTTCATTTTTATGATCTCTCCTGGAGTTTAAATAATTAAAACTGCGATAGTGGTGAATAAGTGAAGCAGACCCTAGAATATTCACATCTTGTGAATTTTTTTGTATTGGATTATCCTGCAAAAACCTCTGAACCTTCTTCCAGGTGGGTTTTTTCATTTCCACTTTACCGTTTTCAATTTTACTCACTAATTCCCTGCTCATATGGGCTTTTCGGGCAAATTCTGTTTGGCTTAGCCCGTATAAACCTCTGATTTCCATTAAGTTATAACTATTTTCCATAATGTTAAGCTATTGTGAATAAAACTGTGAATATTATGTGGATAATCGCTAGATTCGTACCTTTAATATTCACAAATTTAATTCAAATAATCACAATTCCAAATTATGAGGAAGACAAAAACAGAATTCGCATTCCACTTTCCCCTCAAGCACAAAGTGGTTCGTGATTTAAAGATTGTCACGGAGCACGTGGGTGACCTGGAAATTGAAGGAATAGGGTATTTCAATCCCAATGCCTCCTTGCTGGACATATTTGACCGCTATGGAGTTGACATCGATTTTGTGAAATGGAAGGGAACGGATATCAAACCGGTATTGGAAGTAACAGGTGCAATGGAAGAGATCATGGAGGCAGCTATAAGATACTTTGCTCAAACATATGAAAGCAGGTTGAATAAAGCCGCCTGATTGTTAGTAATAAATTTTATAAAAGCACGAGACACATATTTATGCAATTAAGAAAAGCAACAAGAAAAAAAGCTAAAATACGCCTGGGGCTATCGGCCATATCCGGTGGCGGAAAAACATATAGCGCCATACTGATAGCCAAGGGACTTTGTGGCGACCTTTCAAAAGTAGCCATTATAGATACTGAAAATGGGAGCGCCGATCTCTATGCTCACCTGGGTGATTATAATGTGCTAAGCCTTACCCCTCCTTTTTCGCCTGAACGCTATATTGAAGCTATCCGATCCTGCGAAAAGGCTGGTATGGAAGTAATCATTATTGATTCCATATCACAGGAGTGGGATGGCAAAGGCGGGTGCCTGGAAATTGTAGAAAGTTTGGGTGGCAAATACCAGGATTGGGCGAAAGTAACTCCACGCCACCAGGCGTTTTTGGAAGCTATTCTTCATAGTCCTTCTCACATCATTACCACAGTACGCCGTAAGCAGGATTACGAAATGATAAAGGATGGTAATAAGGTAAAGATTGAAAAAGCCGGTCTCAGGGAGATCACCAGGGAAGGTTTTGAATATGAGCTCACCATTAACCTGGAAATGGATGCGCAACATAACGCCTCGGCTTCAAAAGACCGTACCAATCTTTTTATGGGTAAGCCTTCTTTTGTTCCCACTGAAGAAACAGGAAGATTGATAGCCAACTGGTGCGAACAGGGGGAGGAAGATTTTACAGTGCTTCGTCCGGGCAGCGATTGGTACAACAAAGTTGACACCTGTGGATCGCACAGGGAATTGGTGGACCTGTACCAAAAGAACAAGTCGGAAGTAGATGCCAATCCTTTATTGCAACAATTAATTGCTAACCGTAGAAACCAGATCAATGGAAAAACACTTAATGCAGCCTAACCCCTCATCCCTGCCTTCAATAAAAGAAGGGTTGACCAAGGCGGAGATCAGCGCATTGGCCCGTCAATCTGTGGCCAGTTTGCTGGAGGAGGGCAATGTGATCCAGGTGGCCGAAGCTTTGGCTTCCATGGAGGAATTTGTAAAGGCAGTCCGGAAAAATGAAGACTACATAGAATTTCTTCGAGAGGAGTTATCGAAAAATAATGGCAGATTATCTACTCCTTCCGGGGCTAAGATAGAACTCTGCGAAGCAGGTGTGAGCTATGATTATTCACAAAATGCAGAATGGAATGAGATCAATGAACAGGTAAATTATTGGCAGGCCAGGAAAAAGCAATTGGAAGAAAAGCTCCGCAGGATAGCTCCCGGAAAGATGACTGTTGATCCTGAAACCGGTGAAGTATTCGAAGGGGTGAATAAAACCTCCCGATCAACCTATCGTATCACCCTGGCCAGGTAAAAAAAGTCCTGGCCGCAAATTGATCGCTATGACAAAATCTATTTTAAACGAATGCATTGACATCATCAAGGACCTGGTAGGAAATGACTACCTCTATTTCAATAATGCAGTGGAAGTAAAGATTACGCCTCACAGTTTTCCTTTTAATGCATGGGGTGTTTGTGTAAGTCCTGCAGATGAATTGTATGTCATGGATAGTGACGAACAATGGCATAAGGCAGAACTGAATGGATCAAGCGCAGCACTGCTGATTGGAAGTCTATACCAGCGTTTGAAATTAATGCGTGTCAGCTACGCCAAAGCCAGCTGATTTTTCGAATGATCAAATCAATCCAATCTATTACCAAACGAAAGGAGCTATATGAAATATAGTACCCAAACATTGCCATTAGAAGAAAAAATGAATAAAGAATTGCCCGGGACCACACAGAAAAGAAAAAAGCGATTTGTGCATTCCCTGGAATATGAACTGATCGCAGGACTTGCTTTGCAGCAATATATAAAGGATGAGAAGGCAGATTTTCAATTACTGCTTTCCATCCCATTAAGCGAAAGAATTCCCGGCTTTGTCAGGGAATATGGATTAAAAAGGATTCATCATGTTATAAAATTATTGGTTAAGGAGTTTTACACAACACCCTCGCTTCAAAAGATCAAAAAACCTACAGAGACCAAACTGGCAGTTTGTGCCTGCGAGATCATGCTGGCAGCTATGGAAGACCAATTAAGTATTGAAGACCTGATCATATTCCTGGAATTAGCTCAAAAAGGGAAATATGGATCTTTTAAGGGACTGCCACCACATTTGATCGTGACAGAAAAGTTAGAAGATTACCGCCAGGAACGTTTTGAAGCTTATGTTACTTTCAGGCAGCAAATCCATACTGAATACAAAAACAGTGGGCCAATGGAAAGGAATGAAGGCAATCCCGTTCCATTAACTGAACTCATAAATGAGTTGGAATGGTCTCTTATGCCTTTGAAAAAGATCAGTTAAGATCTAATTAAAAGGATTTTTGAAAAAGATTTACTTTGTTTTGGGTGGAATTATTTTCTCTCCTATTTTTGCACCCCCACCGAATAAGGATCGGTAGTTCAGTTGGTTAGAATGCCGCCCTGTCACGGCGGAGGTCGCGGGTTCGAGTCCCGTCCGGTCCGCAAAAAGGTAAACAAAGAATACTAAAGCCGCTTAAACTACACGTTTTAAGCGGCTTTTTTCATTTCTGTTGTAAAAGGTCAACCAAAATTTACCAAGGTGCACGGCAGCAACTCGGTTAGCATCCATTCCCAATATATTTGCTAACCGAACAAAAGACAAATCGTCACTCCCACCTATCACTACGTCAAATACAAAGAAGACTGAGGTGCCTTAAATCAATTATTCACATTTAAAGGTCACCACATGACTCCTAAACAAACATTTTCTATCCTGTTCTGGTTAGAAAAAAACCGCGTCAGAAATGGTAAAGCATCACTAATTGCCCGCATTACGGTGAATGGTAAAAGAGCGGAAATCTCAACCCATCGCAAAGTCTCAATTCTCGAATGGAATCCCGAAGCACAAATAATCGTATCCAAAAGCCAGGAAGCAAAAGACATCAATAACCACCTGGCCATTATGAAAATAAAGATCCTGAATTGCCAAAGCAAGCTGGAAGCTAAGGGTGAAACAATTACCGCTGAGGCAATAAAAAATGAGTATATCGGTAAGCGGGTAGAAAGAAGAACTATCTGCCAGGCTTTTGAGTTTAAACTCAGGCTTCTCAAAGAAGAAGTAAATCGTAAAAAGAAAGCCGAAGCCACATATGATAAATACGCTTATACTTTTCAAAAAATAAAGTCTTTCCTAAAACACAATTTTAAAGTCTCCGATAAGCCATTAGATGAAATCCAATTTTCTTTTATCAGCGATTTTGAACATTATCTCTCAATAACCTTGAACCTTGATAATAATACTACCATGAAATACATAAGCCGGACCAAAACGGTTTTTAAAATGGCCATGGAAAGAGATTGGATCCCAACTAACCCAATAGCAAGCTTTCGCTGCAGTTTTATCGAAAGAGAGCCCTTAAGATTAGAATTAGAAGAGCTATATACTTTGTATGAAAAGCCTTTAGCCATTAAACGTTTGGAAGAAGCCAGGGATATCTATGTATTTATGTGTTATACTGGCTTTGCATACATAGATACTTTGGGTCTGACATCCGAGAATATCTTCTGGGGAATTGATAAACAAAAATGGATTACCAAGAAAAGGCAAAAAACTGAAGGTGCTGAGTGTGTACCTCTGCTGCCCATACCTCTAGAGATTATTGAAAAATATAAAACACATCCTTATTGCTGTCAGTCGGGAAAACTTTTACCTGTAAACTCCAATCAAAAGTTCAATGGCTATCTAAAAGAAATTGCAGCTATCTGTGGTATTAATAAGGAATTAACCACCCATACCGGCCGGCACACTTTTGCAACAACTGTAACATTAGAAAATGATGTTCCCCTTGAAACAGTTGGAAAAATGCTGGGGCATAGATCTATTAAATCTACGCAACGTTATGCCCGGGTTACTAAAAAGAAAATAAGTAATAACATGAACGATCTTAGAACTAAGCTTTTCACATTGAATAGCTCTTCTACTAAGGTCTCTTGAAAGAATAAAAAATTATCTCAAATATTGATTTAAATCATCAATTAATATTTTTAGCTATATAGATTTGCACTCCATTAATCTATTACTATGAAGATTTCTATTTATAATCCGTTCCCCTTCTCCTCTTTCAAGGTTCCACTTACATCATTTACCCTTTCCTAGAAATCATTTACCGATTGCTTTTATTATAACATCTGCCAGGCAGGTGCAGAAATTCCCTTTGCTCCTACTTAGGCAAATAAAATTATTCCGTACTGTGAAACATGCCTTAGAAAGACTCGTTCACCTGATCGATGTTGACATCAATCCATTAAAAAACAAACAATCTATCCCAACCCAATTACAAATAGATATCTGGCACAAACAGGCACAAACAGAAAAAGAATACATTATCCGGCATTTACGACGAAAGTCTCTTAAAATGACAGATGAAAAGGCTTTAGAATTATTCGTTCAACAATATCAAAGTGAGATCATTCTTTTACTGGATAAAGTCTTCATAATAAAAAAACAATTCCCAGGGAGCAATCACACAGTGTTATTTGATGCAATTTTATCAAGCCTTGATGAATTGCTGAACCATATAGAACTGCGCTATAATAGGTTTTTTAACCAGGATCAAAAATTACCAGATTCGTCACTGATTGTAATTCAACAGGAGATATCAAAGGAATTAAAAGCCATAACCAAATTCCTAGCAAAATCAATGGATCTCCAATTAGCGGGTATTATCCTTAAGCCTATTAAAGCATTTGTAAAAACAAAAAATGGAAGCATATCCTATAGGCAAATGATCTATATAAAGAACCTGGTTAAGGAAATTTCACTATTACCGCTCCAGGAATCAATTTCAATTGATTCAATTATAGAATCTCTGATTTATGTGAACTTCAATAGCGCCTCCTTTATAAAATATACTATAGATAAAATAATAAATGATTTAAATAGTGCAGCTTCCTCAGAAAAGCGGGAGCTCTTATCTATACAATTGAAAAAGATTAACCAGCTTATTTTGAAGCCCGGGGTGGCCCTCCATCAAAACAAACCTTCAACAAAAGAAAGAATCCAAAGCTGGCTTTCAGAAGAATTGAATTATATGGAAGCCCATCAAACTCTGTTCATTCGTCCCAGTCCATCCCATGTTGCTGAACCAGAAGAATCCAGCTTGCATACTTCTTTATCAGTCCAGCAGCTCGCTATCTGGATCCGGACAGCCAGGGATGTGGGCATGATCACCAACCAGAATCAGTCAGCCCTTTTAAAAACAGTGGCCAGGATCTTCAAGACGCCTCATTCAGAATCAATTTCTCACGAAAGCCTGCGCTCTAAATATTACATACCTGAAAACGGTGCAAAGCAAGCAGTCAAAAATTTGCTGATGGATATGTATAAAAAGGTACAGACATATACATTGTTCTCCTTTTTGATTCAATCTATAGTTTTTTGCAGCCTGTAGAATAAACTATTTTAAAAAAAATTATTCAATCCCATGGCGGGTTTCACAGGGGTACTGCTACCCCTGCTACTGGTTTCATATGGGCTAAAACCTTCTTTTTGTGCCATAATCAATCACCACATATGGCACACGAATCAAATCAAAAGAACTACTTGCTCCGCGACCAGCTTTTAACCCGGGAAGATCTTCTGACATTTAAACAGGAATTGCTACAGGACCTGAAAAATATCCTTCAGCCTGGAACCTCACAAAATGGCAAAAAATGGTTCAAATCCCATGAGGTCATCGCCATGCTGGGTATTTCCAGGGGAACACTTCAGAATCTTCGAAATAATGGTAAGCTCAACTCCACTCGCATTGGCGGTCTCCTCTTTTACGACTATGATGATATCAGGATTCTGATGGGTAACCAGAAATCCCATACCGGCAGATAATCTACCATCATTCACTTCTTATACAAATAATCATGAACTATATAAGGCACCTCAACGCCTTCTTTTCCTTTGTTCGTAGTGATAACAGGCTCACAAGTTCTCATGTGAGCCTTTACTTAGCTCTCTTCCAATATTGGAATTTCAACCGCTTCCAGAACCCCTTTCCCATTTACAGGGAAAACATTATGCAGATCAGTAAGATTGGTTCAAAAAACACCTATCACAAATGCCTGAAAGATCTTCATACAACCCATTACATAATTTACCAGGCTGGTATAACAAGGCATCAACCGGTAAAGATCACCATCATCCGGTTGGATAAAAAACAAGAACTCAATTATGAGCAATTGGATTTATTCAAAGGGCAAAATAATGAGCTATCAAGCCAGGATACTGACATTACTAATGTCCCAATTATAAGCCTACAACCACCATCTTATGTCCCGGATTTGGGACACGCATATGTCCCAGATTTGACCTGTATTAGTCCCAATATTGATACTGGTACTGTCCCAAATATGGGACACCTTATAAAACATAAACAAATAAACAGTGTGTGTAAAACACACACATCGGTTTTTGAAAAAAATAAAAAAATACAGAATGCTATAAACAATCCTCCTTTTAGGGAACAGGAAGAAAACGGCACCCCGCGGGTCGCAAATTCAGTTCAGGTACCAACCCTTTCTGATGTCGAAGAGTTCTTCAGGTCTAATAAATACCCCTTGAAAGAAGCCCGCAAGTTTTTTTACTACAACAAGGGAAAAGCCTGGAAACTTCCCGGCAACCTGCCAATAGCCGACTGGAAGTCCCTCGCCCATAAATGGATGCTAAATTCCGGAGATCTTTTCCAGGTACCAGCAAATGCAGAAGATGTCCAGGAGAACATTCAAAAACTCTATGAAAAATTTTTAAAGGGAGAACAAATTGCAAAGGAGATCCTTCCCCAGTATGCCGATCATTTGCATCTGGAAATTACTGATGCAATGAAAAGCGAAGCAATCCAGCGACGCATCAACCAACTATCCGGAAGTAATGAAAATGCCCATAATAAACTTTTACAGGCTTATTTAAGCAAAGACGACACAAACCCTCAACTCATCCACGATCTGCCAAACTTGATGGCCTTATGCAAGCGATTGGCTGTTTTAAAAGCCTTCCATCAATGGAAAACAAATGGATGACTTACTTTTTCCAATTTGTCAACAAATAAGATTTAATAATTAATTAAACTCAAACTTTAAATGAAAACTACTTTAATGATTGAAGAAGACAACCTGAAACAAGCAGCACTAAGATTAAGAGCTATCAATAACAAACTGAGAAAAAATATCCTTCGCCTTATTCACAACAATGGCTCTCTTGTTGTTCATGATATTCATACTAATCTAAATATCGAACAGCCCGTAGCCTCACAACACCTGGCAATATTGAGAAATGCCCATCTGGTAATTACCAAAAGAGATGGAAGATTTATTTATTACTCTGTAAACTATCAGCAGCTAAATTTTATTCATGATATCTCAAGGCAACTAATTGAAGTCGCTTAAAAAATTCATGAGGTAATTAAAACCATTAAAGATTAAAGCGCAAGGTTAGATCAGGAAAAGTCTTTAAATGGGTCTTTTATTGGGAAAATGGGCACAGATGTCGGAACTTCGGATGATATCATTGGTAAGCATAAACTCAATGAAGTAAAGCCTTCTATTGAAGTAGCCGCAAAATTTGCAGATCCCCTAAGACCTATCCGCACCAAACAAACCTCTCGCTCCTACCGAACCTGTATCCCAATTAGTTCTACAATCAAAAAACAGACGAAAAAATTATTGCAACAATTATTATTGCCAATGTACCGGCACCTGCATATGTAAACAAAGGATGCTTGTATTTGCCTTTAACTTCATAATAATTGCTGATCAAAGAAGCATCGAAAGATCTTCCATATCTTTTTAATCCGCATTTTTTACAAATAATATTTGCATTTTTCTCAAATGGAAACATTGGGATCCAGTACATGTGATAATAATTGCTAACTACCATTATATCAGCCCAACTATGTGTTTCACACGTAGGACATTTGACAAGGAATTCATCCAGCCCTATAGGTGTTTGTTTGTTTCCAAAAATGATAATTCCCATTTTCCTTCATTAACTACAGATGCTAGGTATGCAAATCTACTTTGCCACCTGAATGGCTGGCAGGCTAAAAGCTCCTACCGAATTCAATAGATCATACCGGCTATCTTTTAAATTTGATAAGAAATTGTCGATATCGTTCCCATAAGCCCTTTCGCTGACACCAAAAAGCAACACACAGCTTTGGCCCTTTTTATCTACCACAGTTTTATAACGATAGACATTTCTCTCTATAACATTTAAATACTTGCCATCAGGAGTATTTTCACTTATCAGAAAATCAAGCATGACCTCTCCATCTTTCTCCAAAGTTTCATAGTTTACCACAGGGTTTGTGGCTTTCATCCTATTAAGCTCACCAACTTTAGCTGCAACAACAGCATTTAGCATTACCTTGCCCGTAAGCACTTCAACCAAAATCAACTTTTTATACTTTTCTATAGTATCTCCATTTGCCAGGTACTCCTGCTTATAGTAATTATTTGCCGGATGGGATGTCCAGGCCAAATTATAAGAACCCTTATCAAATAAAATAGTTCCCCCTATAGCTAAATAATCTGATGGTTTATTAGATTGACCAAAAGAAGTTAAAGACAATAAGAACCATATAAAGAAGGTAGAAATTTTCAATTTAAAACGCATTACTATTATTTAAGTAGACTTTTATTTTATCGTCAACTGTTAATTTTACAATACCGGGAGTTTAATTTTCCTCTTAAGTAAATTATCCCACAGATATAGGTTGTAAGGAATTCGCAATCATTTAAATGGAAGCATCACTCTCCACTCCCCAAAACATAAAACAACCCAGCCGAAATAGAGGCATTTTTGACATCAGAGCCATTTTTATCTATAGATGTCAATCCTATACTATAGCGGGCATTGATACCAAACCCTGACCCAAATTTGAAACCCAGCCCTGCGTTCAAAGCAAAATCCACTGGCTTAATTTCGCTTTTAACATCAGCAGATATTCCATCTGCTTTTGCCTTGGCTGCAACCAGGAAGCCAACCTGCGGACCAGACTCAATATAAAACCCGGAAGATCCCACATAACGCTGGATCATAATTGGGATGTTTACATACGATAGCATCGTTTTCTGAGCGTCAATTTTAGCACCTTGCATAGAATAAAATAATTCTGGCTGAAGGGCATAAGACAAAAAGCCTTCATCATTCTCTCCAATGGTAATCTGGGCCAGGCCTCCCAGGTGTGGTGCTATTAAAGTCTCTGAGTATGGGGCTTCACTACCGGTGAATGTAGAAAAATTAGCGCCGCCTTTTACACCAAAATTCACATTCATTTGTGCCTGGAGTGTAATACTGCTGCACAGAAATAATGCAATCGAAAAAAACAAAGATCTCTTTTTCATATAGTTCATGAATTAAAAAATGAATAATTAATGGTTAATTGATTTGTCTTCAATGATCATAATTGATATAACTCACATCTAAATCAAAGGGGTTTTAATCTATTGTGATTGTTCCCCACTTGCTATCTTCAGCTATGCCTCCCAGCTTCTTAATTCTGCTAATAGGTATTATAAGCGAATTATCTGTCGTTGGTACCATATCTTGTCCAACCGGCAGAAAACTATCTTCCGTCAGGTCCAAAATCTTCTCTCTTTTGATCTTTCCATCACTATCCATAGAAGCGGCTACCAGCACTGTTTTTGTATAATTGTTCGACATGTCAAACTTTTCCCAGGGGTCAAGCTTCAAATTATCCTCGTAATCATTGTAAAAGACCAGTAATTGATTTTTGTAAGGAAAGGCATAATAAGAATCACCAATTGAACTCCCGAAACTTGCACGGAACTTGGGAATATACCCTATGGTCGTTTTCACACCATCAAAATGAATGTTGATCATGCTACCGGAAAGTACGGCATTGTGCCCGCTAGGCCTTACATCCAAACCCCTGAACTCTCCAATTAAAGAAAGACTACCATCCTCAAGTTCATATCCGAGCATTTTAATACCCTTAAGCCCATGTTTTTTAGGCCTAATGCTGGCCCACGAACCCTTATCCACCTTATCTAAATGCCTTATCAAGTCATCTGTAAAATCTGTTGTTTGCACTTTACTTAATTTTAACTCAGCAGACAAGCTTTGATAAAACACACCTGATAGATATTCTGAACTACTGGTGGCGTAAGTGCCACCTATATGCACCCTTCCATTTTTTGAGGCGACTATTATTGCCTGGTAGGGCCTGTGGCCTTCAGGCAGCTTGATCTCAATATCTTTAGGCCTTTTGCCAACTTGACATACAGCAATGTGATTCGAAAACAAATCTTTTTCGCTATCTTGTTTATAACTCACGAACACCCTTCCGTTATTGTCAACCACTGCAGTATTTACTAATATTTCAGATGCCTGCAATACTGTTTCCTTTTTACTCCAAATGGGTTTTAGATCAGATGCAGAAAAAACAGAAGTATAGTAATCATTATCAATCCCGGCAGACCAGAAGCAAAGCAGCTTGCTTTTATCAGGAGAAAGCTCCAATTTAAGTTTGTACTTATCTAAAAGTTTTCCTAGCTTAAATAAACCTACTTTTTCAATATCAACCTGGAGCAGTGGTTTAGGGGCTTTGATCGTTAATTCTAAAGGATCTATTTCAGAAGCAAAAATTTGAATGCTTTTACCATCCTCCTGGAATTGCTGATAAATAAGGTAAGGAACGTTACTAATCACCTTTACTAATGGAGGAAGCGGCCCAAACATTCTTTCACCATTAAAAAGATGGTTTTGCTTCACTTCTTTAGAAGATCCACCATACCGATGCAGTTTAATAGCATACCTGGTCTTGCTAAGTTTAAAAGTATAGGCCAATTGCATTTTATTGTCCGTCACTTCTGCCATGATAATATCATTGCCCGATTTAAAAACCAGGCTATTGAGTTCATCAGCCTTGAAGGTTTCAGATAAAGAACTCCTAAACTTTTGAGCCTGTGACCCATGAAATAAAAGCAGCATGAAACAACTAGTAAATAGTTGCGGACAGAATTTCTTTAGCATGTTAGTTGGTTAGTTTTCCTAGTTTGGATTTTTAAAAAGATTGGTAAATAAACCCTCAAATAATTATGGCGCTAAAGAAACTCGTTGTTTTTTTAAATCACAAATGAGATGGCACTAAATGTTATTATTTTTTAATAATTGTGGAAAAATGATTCAATTATTTTCTTTCAGTAATACTTTACCCCTACATAAAGGACTTATTTATCTTTAATGGGTCACAGGCATTCTTCGCTATATTGTTATGAAATTTTACTCTCCTCTCTTCTTCCAACATATCCCTATCGAAGTAGATTTAAATTGCCTTTTCGTTCACTAATGTCCCCATTGTCCCTCTTTCAATCCTAAACTCTGTCCCCAACAAAAAACCATCTCCCACCTAATTCCTTCTAAATTCGATATCCCCTTGTCCGCCGAAGCTTCAGCGTGGCAGGATTGTCGAAATTCTACTTATGATATTTTCCTCACTTCACCCCAATCCTCTCTTTTGTCCCTTCTCTCCTCCTAGATCATTGATCCTTGAAAATTGATTACTGATTATTTCCTAACCATCCACCTAAGAAAAGACTACTATCAAATAGCCTCTCCGTCCTAAACAACTTCGACATTCGTAATTCCTTGTTCGACATTCGACATTCCCATCGTCCCTTCTCCTCCTAAAACTTCTCACTATAAAAGATGCCTTCCCCTACCTAATAAAACCCCTAATGATCCAAAAACAGTAAATCATAAACCAGGAATAAACCAATTTTTACAATTCTCCTGACGCATTTGTCTTTATCAGGAAATAGGACCTATAATAATTAGAGTAGGCAATAAAAGCATAACCACCATCACTGGTTTGCTGTATCATATGAGAAATATCAAAATTACGATAAGTCACCTCCCATTCTTTATTATCATGGGAATCCAACTTGAAAAGCCTTATAAAATAAGGGCCATCCATTGTACCAATATTTCCCAGTACAATACTTCCACCATCTTTTGTAGGTTGAAATGAACGGACAGCATCTGCACCATTGGGTTCGCTTATAGTCACTGCATGTTGCATGTTACCGTTGAAGTCAAATCGAAACACCTGCAAAGTATGAAGGTAGTAGTCCCCAACAGTTGCCCCACTAACCAAAAGCTGGTTGCCGGCCAAATGCAAGAAACCAGGAAGGCCTCCGGTTAAAGTATCCCCAAAAGATGTTTCCCAGATCTTTTCTCCTAAACCATCAATTCTCAACAGTCCATACCTCGAATTAGATTTCATTCCAAACATGACAAAGGAATTGTCTGAAGGAATTTCAACAAGATCTCTCACAGTTAGGTACGAATCATCAAGCGGGTATACCCGTTTCCATAAAAGCTGGCCACTACTGTTAAGTCTTATTAAAAAAGAAGCTAGTGGTGGAAGCTGGTCACCAGATATAATAATGTCTCCTTGCTGCGTTTCAAGAAAAGAATTAAAAACCTGGTAATCAGGAGTACTTACTAGATATTTCCATACCACGTTTCCTTCATAATCAATTTTAAGAACTCCCCTTTGCAACATAATCAGGTAGCCATTTGAAGTGTTCCTGATTTTCGACAGCTCAGGTCCTTCCCATTGATAATCATATCTTTTAGCCCATTTCACATTTCCCAGGGAATCAATTTTCATGATACGAATGGCAACTGTCCCGGGCTTACCATCACCTACGAAAAAAGTATCTCGAACTCCTCCGTATATAAATACATATCCGCCATCCGGGGCGAGGGTCATTCCATATACATTTCCTACATCGGGGGGAAGTTGCCTTGCAAACTTTAGATAGGGATCTTTTGTAGCAAATGCAATGGTACTTGAAATCGAATCATTTCCACTACCATAGGCCACCACTTTAGCTTTGTAGGTCCGATTTGCCTGGAGGTTGCTAAATTCAAAATTGCGTATCGCAAGCTTAGTGGCCACCTTCGTGTCGTCCAGGAATACTGAATAGGTGGTTTTACTAGAATCACCGGCGCTTGTCCAGGCAATCTTTGCACTACTTGTTGTGGAATCCACAAGGCTTATTGAAAAACCTTTTAAACTATCACTACTAGGATTAGTTATTACTGGCGGCTGAACCTCCTCAACACTGTTCTTTTTACAGGCTAACAATAAACAGCAAATCAATATTACAATGGTCGTTCTCATTTGGCAATGGTCAGCTACGAATGTAACAACAAAATTCTCGTCCTTGGGGAATCTCCTTGCCAGGTGCACTTATCTCTCCTTCATCATTATCTTAAACATTGATTATCAAATTATCACTTCCTTATTTTTCTTGTTCATCTTTTCTGCTGTTCCCCTGTCTCTCCTGTCCCAATAGTCCCTTCTCTCAATCCTAAAGCATGGCCCCCAAAAAAAGCCTCTCCCACCTAAAAAACCATAAACCAGAAACCAAAAACCATAAACTGCCTCCGTCCCCATCGTCCCCAGTGTCCCTCTCTCCGTCCTAAGATCTATTTCCAATAAATAGCGTCTCCCACCTAAATAACCACAAACCACAAACTAAAAATTACAAACTACCCCTGTCCCTCCTGTCCCAATAGTCCCTCTCTCAATCCTAAAGCATGTTCCCCCAAAAAAGCCTCTCCCACCTAACTCCTTTGTTATTCATCATTCCTTGTTCATCTGTTCTGCGGTTCCCTTCTCCCGACTCCAGACTAATCAAACATTCTCCTTTTTTTATATACATTTGACCACCACAATCCCACCACATGCCCCTAAGCTGGAATGAAATTAAATCCCGAGCCCTCGCCTTTTCCAAAGAATGGGAAAACGAAATCAGTGAAGACGCCGAAGCCAAATCTTTCTGGGACGACTTCTTCAATGTCTTCGGCATCAGCCGCCGGCGTGTCGCCACCTTCGAACAACAGGTAAAGAAGATAGATGACAAATCAGGCTTTATCGATCTGCTCTGGAAGGGCACCATCCTGGTAGAACACAAGTCCAGGGGCAAAAGCCTCGACAAGGCCTACCAGCAGGCAAAGGATTATTTCCCGGGGCTAAAAGAAGCCGAGCTTCCCCGTTATATCCTGGTAAGTGATTTTGAAAACTTCCGCCTGTATGATCTCGATAGTAAGGAGCAGCACGATTTCACCCTTAACAAGCTAGTAGACCATGTGCACCTCTTTGGCTTTATAGCGGGTTACCAGAAAAGAAGCTATAAGGACCAGGATCCGGTAAACGTCGCCGCAGCAGAACTAATGGGGCGCCTGCACGACAAGCTGAAAAGCATCGGCTATGAAGGGCATCACCTTGAGATCTACCTGGTAAGACTCGTATTCATGCTCTTTGCCGACGATACTAACATCTGGGAGAAAGGCATTTTTTATGATTACCTCGACCTGCATACCAGGGAAGATGGCAGTGACTTGGCAGCCCACCTTTCCCAGCTCTTTGAAGTACTCAACACCCCAAAGGACAAACGCCTCAGGAACCTCGATGAAAGCCTGGCTGCCTTTCCTTATATCAACGGAAAACTCTTTGAAGAACATTTGCCAACTGCAGCCTTCGATAGCAGCATGCGCAAGGCCTTGATGGATTGCTGCGGCCTGGACTGGGGCACCATTTCTCCCGCCATCTTTGGCTCCCTCTTCCAGAGCGTGATGGACGAAAAAGCCAGGCGCAACCTGGGAGCACATTATACCAGCGAAAAAAATATACTGAAATTGATCAAGCCCTTGTTCCTCGACGAACTTTGGAGCGATTTCGAATCCGCCAAAGGCGATAACCGGAAGCTGCAGAAGCTGCATGAAAAGATCAGCAAATTGCGCTTCCTGGATCCTGCCTGTGGCTGTGGCAACTTCCTCATCATGGCTTACCGCGAATTGAGGCTATTGGAAATGGAAATTGTAAAGCAGCAATTGAAAGGGCAAACGGTTACAGACATCTCCACCTTCTTCACCATTGATGTAGACCGCTTTTATGGAATAGAATATGAAGAGTTCCCGGCCCAGATAGCCCAGGTAGCCATGTGGCTGATTGATCACCAGATGAACATGAAGGCCAGCGAGACCTTTGGGGAATACTATGTCCGCCTGCCATTAAAAAAGAGCGCCACGGTCATCCAGGGCAATGCGCTCCGCATCGACTGGCAAAGCCTCATTGAACCACTTCCCTGGGAAACGGGCGAACCTAGGTATGATTATATCTTGGGCAATCCACCATTTATCGGCAAGCATTTGCAGAATGCAGAACAAAAGAAAGACATGGCAAATGTCTTTGCTGGCGTGAATGGAGCGGGAGTTTTAGATTACGTAACAGCATGGTATATCAAAGCTGCACAATACATGCAAGCATCTCCCACAACTAAAACTGCATTTGTTTCTACAAATTCAATCTCGCAGGGAGAACAAGTTGGCGTATTATGGAATGAATTGAATATTAAATACAAGACAAAGATTCATTTTGCGCATAGAACCTTTAGCTGGTCCAATGAAGCAAAAGGAAATGCAGCAGTTCATGTGGTTATTATTGGTTTTGCATCATTTGATATTAGTGACAAAAAAGTTTACGAATATGAACATATAAAAGGCGAACCGCAAGAATTAAAAGCAAAAAATATAAACCCTTACTTAGTAGAAGGAAAGGATACATTAATTATTTCAAGAACGAATCCAATTAATCAGGTTTCGCCTATGTATAAAGGCAGTCAACCCACGGATGGCGGATATTTTTTATTTACCGATCAGGAAAAGAATGATTTTATCAAAAAAGAGCCGGAAGCGAAGAAATATATTATGCCTTTCCTTAGTGCTCACGAATTTATAAATGGAGAAAAACGTTGGTGTTTATGGTTAGTTGATGCAACTCCAGCTGATCTCAAAAAAATGCCTCTAGTTTTAGACAGAATTACCGGAGTTAAACAAATAAGACTAAAAAGTACTAAGGCTGCGACAGTTAAATGGGCTGCATACCCAACACTATTTACTGAGAATAGACAACCAGATTCAAATTATATCTTGGTCCCATCTCATTCTTCTGAAAATAGGAAATATATTCCCATGGGATTCATGACAAAAGATGATATCTTAAATAACTCATGCTTTTCAGTTCCAAATGCATCTTTATATGAGTTTGGGATTCTATCATCTCTTATGCATATGATTTGGATGGAGTTTGTCTGTGGGAGATTAGAAAGTAGATTCCGCTATTCAAACACTCTTGTTTATAATAACTATCCTTGGCCTGAAAAACCAAGTGAAAAGCAAATAGTCGCAGTTGAACAAGCCGCACAAAATGTATTGGATGCCCGGGCACAATTTCCAAACAGTTCCTTGGCAGATCTATACGATCCCAACACCATGCCACCAGCGCTGGTAAGGGCCCACCAGGCCCTTGACAAGGCAGTAGATCTCTGCTACCGTCCTCAGCCCTTCCCCACAGAAACCATACGCATAGAATTCCTCTTCGAACTCTATGACCACTACACCGCTGGCTTATTCCCTAAAGAAAAAAAGAAGCCAAAACAAAAGCTAGTCAACAAGTAGTTATACATTATTTCAAAATATCAATCCAGTGGTTAACATGTAAATGATCAACGCCTTCGTATAATAGTTTTTTAATGATTTCTTTTTTTAGGACATCAAAAATATCGTGGAACAGCTGATTACTTATTTTCTTGGCCATTTGCGCAAATTTGGAGAGAGCAGCTGCAAAACTTTTTTTGGTTAACTTAGGAATATCTTCTTTTAATTCTGCAACGTAACCCAATAATTTTACCTTCTGTTCTTCCGAAACATCTGTAGCGCTTGTAATTACACCCTCAGCGTACTTAAGGAAATAATATAGTATTTCCTGCTTTTTTAATTCAAAAGGATTGATTGTAGCATCATCATCATTATTTGTAAAAAAATCTTCAAACTCTTTATCGTAAAAGCTCTTATTTGGATCATAATATTCTTCGGCCGCATCATGCATTTCTTGAACCAAATTGATCCATTTATTGAAAGTTTCCTTTATTTGCGAAAATGTGTTTGGTATCCGTTGTCCTTGTATTCTTAAGTGATTTACAGGTGAATAATGAACAGAATAAACATTATTTCTTGCTTTTTCATCAAAACTCTCAAAACGTAAAACAAATTAAAATTGATCTGTAATATCTTTGAATTGGCATAACACTTCATCATTTGGTACATCATGTATCTTATTCTCATTAGTTTCTAATAGCTCTCTCAAACAATTCCTTATCTCAATCAATTCTTTCCTGGAGTTTAAAGGAAGAGTATTAAATACTTCTTTTTTCATTAAGCCTTACTTTGAATTATTGTATTGAAAATTCATGGGATTCTGCTTATAGAATATAATATGACCTTATATAAGGTATTAATATAATGAATGTTATAAACTTTATAAACAAGTTTATCTCAAAAAGTTTGGTTTTGTCATAATTGCAACCATATATTTACCACGAATTTCACTTATAAGTGAAATGATCCTCACAAAATGGCTTTAAATTTGCAACTCTTTTACTTATAGGTGAATTACGACATAGTTGAATTGGAAGAATTTTCAGGAACAAGAGCTACTATATACTCTGTTATCCTGGACGGTGACGACCTCACCCTTTTTGACCATTTCGTAGATGAAAACAAAGATGCTTATAGATCAGAAATTAAATTTATTCTTAACCGGATAGAAGAAATGAATCATTCTACCGGTGCAAGAGAAAAGTTCTTTAAAACCAAAGAAGGCCTTCCTGGCGATGGAGTTTGTGCCTTATATGATGATCCAGATAGTAAGCTTAGGCTATACTGTATTAGATATGGAAATGCGGCAATTATCTTAGGTGGTGGTGGATGTAAGCCGCCAGATGTAATCGCCTGGCAGGATGATGATAAACTTACCCAGGAAGCAAACGCAATGATTAAAGTTTCAAAGGATATAATAAGAAGGTTGAATGATGGAGATTTACATTGGTCATCTGATGGTTCACAATTATTAGGAAACTTAACCTTTACAAACGAAGAAAATGAATAATCCAGCAAGAAAACATAAAAGTCGGGTTTTAAGCGAATTGCTAAGCGAAATTACTCCTGTTGAAAAAATGCAGGCTAGAACTAAAATGAGCTTAGCTGCACGTCTGGACGACTTACTAAAG
>JAEZLJ010000059.1 GCA_023415275.1 Bacteroidota bacterium | reverse complement strand
CCTCCGGGTTCCTGAGTTTTTTCATGTGAGAGAGAAAGCGGCTCATTTTAGGGCAGAACACAAATCCTGCTGGCACCTGGCTTACCCAATTTTGCACTGTTTCTATGGCAGGTATGCGGTAAAAGCTGCCATTGATCTCAGTGGTGTTAAAATCATTGGCATAGTACGCCAACCATTGACGGGCTGGTAGTTTGGGAGGATAATAAATACCTTTCCAGTGCTTATAGCTCCACCCTGATGTGCCTATATGAATACTTCCTGCCATGATCCAGATGTCCTCTCTTTTTAACCGTTTAGCTTTAACATATGATGCTGAGGCCTTTGCCTAATAGGACTTGCTACCCAAAGTTTTCTTAAAGAAATATGCCACACAACTTTATGGCAGGCTATTTCGTCTTTATAGCTGTTGTGTAAAAAAGCACAGCGGTTTTGAAGAATGAAAAGATTGTTTTTCAAAAATGAAGTAAAGTATCTACCCCTGGAGGCAAAGCCTTTACCTTCTTTGGTTCAATGCCTGGTGCTTGACTTCATAGGCAGTGCAGTAATATTGATCCCCGTGTTGGGAGAATTGATCTGGGCTCCTATTTCTGCTTTCCTGTTCTGGCGCATGTTTGGCTTCCGGAAAGGGTTCCTGGGTGGTGTTTTTAGCTTTATTGAAGAGCTGATTCCTGGCCTTGATTTTATTCCCACTTTTACGATCATGTGGGTGATACAATATGCCAGGAGAAAAAAGTCCGTTCTGTCTATTACTCCTGTCAGGTAAGCACCTGCATTAAATTCAGCTCATTGTCAATGACAAGGAATTGCGCTGCATAACCCGGTGCTATTTTCCCATACCTGTTATCAACACGAATGGCCTGCGCCGGGTAAAGACTGCACATCCGCACAGCTTCCTCTACACCTATGCCCACCTTTGTTACCAGGTTTTGAAAGGCGGTGAACATACTGATGGCTGAGCCGCTGAGCGTTCCATTGCATTCATATTTTTCACCTGCCCTGAAGTGCTGGTAGGGCCCATCGCTGGTTTCTGTAACGGCATCTGTGATGGCAAACAGGCGATGCTGCATGGCCTTTTTAGCTATGGCTATGGCTGCAAAGTCCACATGGTATCCATCGGGGATGATGCTGGCCATGACTGAATTATGGTTCATGGCTGCACCTACCAGGCCTGGTGCCCTGTGCTGTAGAGGACTCATAGCGTTATATAAATGCGTAACAGTGGTAATACCAGCATCCAGCTTTTCCATAGCTTCTGCATAAACGGCATTGCTATGGCCGGCAGAAAGAATGATATTATGCTCAAGCATCAGCTCTACCAGTTCCTGGCTGACCACCTCTGGTGCTATGGTGATCATGGTGATCACACCCTTGCCATAGTTAAGCAGGTCTGTAACCTCTTCCCTGGAGGGTGTATGTATCAGCTCTTTAATATGTGCCCCACGCTTTTCAGGATTCAGCCAGGGGCCTTCCAGGTGAATACCTGCCACTCCCTGTCCTCCCTCTTCCCAGTATTGCCTTACCGCATCAATGCATTCTTTAAAAACAGCAATGGTATTGGTGGCTATGGTGGGTTGAAAACAACAGGTGCCCTCACTGAGGAATACCTTGTGCATCAGTTCAAGCGTTTCTTTTTCCCTGTACAATGAAAAAAGTCTGCCTCCTGCTCCATATACCTGTACATCTAAAAAAGCAGGTATCAGCTTTTGTGTATCGTAATGGCTACATGGTATGGAAGATGGAAGTTCTGATATGGGAACAATGGCTTCCACGCTACCATTGTTGACAATGACCGCCAGGTTGCTTAACCATTTTTCTCCATCGAATATGTTGCCTGCACTGATCGCCTTTTGCATAGTTAAAATTAGGCTTATCCTGATTTGAGCATAATATTTTGCATGCCGGCAAATATGGACTTCCAGATGACACCGAAAAAAGACTGGGTAGTGAGCCTGTAATATTGTGCATGAGTGGCCACCCTTTCCGGCTGCCCGGGCATAGGGTTGTTATGCCATAGTACATACTTATTCAGAAGGTTGGTAATAAACTTCCTGGTGACAGGCGCACCTGTTTTTTCATCTGTTTTATTGAGGACTACGGACAGGTCTGAGTACCTCATTTTCACATCAGACCATGCATTATAATCATCTGCTGAAAGCTTAAACTCCAGGTGCTGTACATTCAGTGAGGTCACATTTGTATTGGCCATAGGTATCGATATCTTATTGATCTGGACGGCTGTGACATGATCTACGCTGCCCTGCGCATCAAACCTTCCATTACTGGAATCAAGAAAAAAACGAAAGTCAACTGATATAGGACTACCCTGCAGGATGTTACCCTTTGCCTGCACCGTGCATATGGCATCTTTGCGGATATTGCCTGGCATGTTGGTAGCATTCTTCACCAGGAGATCTACCTTGTCAAGATTCAGTGTGCCTTCTTCACCCGTGGTTCCATTCTTCTCTGTATATGCCACCTCGGCTCCTGTGGCGGAAACAGCCCTGATATCTATTGGACTGGCAGCAGCGAGTAGCTTTTGGTGTGGATAGGAGCCGATCTTACTCTTGAACTTTCGTTCCTGTCCTTTATCCAGGTACACAGATAATTTAGGTTGAACCATTACTACACTATCCACACTGATAATATTGTCATGAATAAATTGATTGAAATGCAAGCCGGTGAACCTTGCCTTATCCACCGTCAGGTAATACAAACTGGCCTGGACACCATAGAACTGGTAAAAATCTTCCTTTTTTAATGTAGGCTGTAACTTGAAGCTGTCTATTTCAATGGTTCTGTCTTTAGATGAAAAAGTGATCCATTCTGCTTTCATCTTGTACGATGAATCAGAAGTCCTGTATTTCAGATCGTGCACTTTGAAATAGATCTCTTCGGCAAAGCCTATCCGGTTGGTATCAACCGATGCCAGGCTATCGATGCGTAACCAGTCGGCATGCGCATCGATCCTGTCAAACTGGAGCTTTACTGATTCAGCCGTGTCGGCACTTTTATATAACATTTTTAGACCATCAAGCCTGATGCGGTCAATATTGATCTGTGCTATAGTTGGTTGAATGGCTTTCCATAAAGGCGGTTTAGTAGTACTGGCATGGTGCTGGTGCAAGTGCCTGGAAAGCTTAATATCTGCCTGCCTGGAGCCAATTTCCTGGATTGTGATCTTCTTCCCTACCAGTAAGGAAAACACACTTACACCTTTTATATAGCCCTTTCCCAGCTTCAACTCCATGGTCAAAGATGGCAGGTCTTGCTGAAGCTCCAGTTTTTTATAATGATTGCTGTCTATCTGTATCTGTAGATTATCAACCTCAATATTGCCACCGAAGAAATTGGCGTTGAGCTGTCCCAGGCTGTAGGTATATAAACTATCAGAGCCCTGTATGATCAAGGTATGCAGCTTTTTACGCAAGCTGGGTTCTACAAACACATTCACTGCCACTAAGGACAGTATAAAAAACACTAATAAGATAATGGCCGCTATACCAATGAACTTTTTAGCAGTGCGCTTATCGATGACCGGCATAGGGCAGCAGGTAAAAAACACATGCCAGTGAACATCTTACATCATGCAGGACTAAACTTTTATACCTGGTGAGCGAGAGAATATGAAATCATCCGACCAGAAACCGGTAGCCTATGCCCTTTATGGTAATGATCTCGATAGCCGGGTCATTTTTCAGGTAGTTCCTGATCTTGGTGATATATACATCCAGGTTGCGGCTGTTAAAGAAAGAATCGCTGCCCCATAAAAGTGTGAGTATCTCGCTGCGCTCTACGATCTTATCCCTGTTTTCGTACAATAGCCTCAATAATTCGCTTTCCCGGTAAGAAAGCTTACGCTGTTCAAAGGAGCTGGTCAATGTTTGGCGGCGGATATTGAAAGTATATTGGCCAATGGCCACTTCTTCAGGTCCGGCTATCGGTTCTTCGCGGATCTTTAAAACATTATCTATCCGTACTATCAGTTCCTCTATACTAAAAGGCTTACGTATGTAATCATTACCACCCAGCTTGAATCCATTTATAACATCAGAGGGTTGCGATTTGGCGCTTAGAAAAATGATTGGAACCTGGGTGTCTTTTTCACGTATCGCATCCGCAATGGTAAAGCCATCCTTGTTGGGAAGCATAATATCCAAAACGCATACATCTGGTTTTTCACCGGTGAACTTCTCCAGGGCTTTCCCTCCGTCAGCTTCATGTATCACCTCATAGCCCCTGTCACGTAGGGTATCCATTACTATTTTGGCGAGGAATATTTCATCTTCTACATATAAAACCTTTGCTTTTTTCATACCCGTTATTTATACAGCCTATCTGCTTAACCCTGTTGCCTGGGAAGCGTGATATAAAATTTGCTGCCATCACCCTCTTGCGATTCTACCCTGATATTTCCATGGTGCCTGTTGATGACATGCGACACATAGCTTAGCCCAAGGCCATAGCCCTTTGCATTGTGCAGGTTGCCGGTAGGTACCCTGAAAAACTTTTCGAATATGCGTCCCTGGTATTCAGCGGGGATGCCAATGCCTGAATCTGCAATGATCAACTGCACCTTATTGGGAAGGCCTTTAATTGTCAGATGGATCAGGGCATTGTCTGTACTGTACTTCAGGGCATTGTCCAACAGGTTAAAGATCACACTCACCAGGTGCAGGCGGTCGCCTTCCAGGTGCGTATCCCCTTCTGCCTGCTTGGTAACCTGTGCACCTTTCTTTTCAAACTGCAGCCGCATGGAAGAGGTGACCTCCTCTACCAGCTCCTTCATATCCAGCCGCTCATATTTAAGGTCTATCTCCTTTTTCTCGAACATAGACAGCTTCAGCACCTTATCAACCAATAGCGATAAGCGCTGGAGCTCATTGGCAGATATGTCCAGGTATTCTTTGCTTCTCTGCGGATCTATAGAAGCATTAAAGCTGCGCAATGCTTCTATAGCCACGCTTACAGTAGCGATAGGTGTTTTTAATTCGTGGGTGATATTGCTAATGAATTCATTCTTTATGTCGGCCAGCCTGCGCTGCCGCAGCAGGTTGCCATACAATAGTGAAAAAGAAAGAAAGGTGAAGCCTACCAGGAAGACAGAAAAAAGAATAGGAATGCTGATGCGCTTCAACAGGAAAGCAGTGGTGCTTCCCAAATTCAATTCATAGGTGATGGGATTTTGAAAACCCAGGGTAACCTGATTAAAAACGGGCTTTTCTGATTCTTCGGTTTTGACACGGCTGATATTAAATGGCACGGATATATTTTGTTCTTCCAACTTGCGTGCATAGGCCAGCTGCAACTCTTTTACACGAAGCGAGTCCTGCACAGAATCCACATCAAATAGAAACTGCACCAAACGGTTACGCCTTCCAGTGAGCTTATTATCTGATAGCCTCACCGTATCAGAACCACGTATGAGGATTGTTTTGGAAGAGGAGTCTCTTACTTTTTTTGTAAGTATGTCAACCATATTAATGACCTTTTGATCAGCCATCTGGCCACCGTGTCTTTTCTTACCTAATAACTCTTTGTGTATAACTTTTCTGGCAGAGGGTGCACTATCGCTTTCCAGCCTGTCCAGCTTTAATTTAGAACCCTGCAGGTCAAACACAGTTTCCCGGAACATAAAGTTGGTGCGCATTTCCAGGTTGCGCTTCTCGCGGTCATAGGCCTTGCTGAGCCAGTAGATCTGGAACGCAGCGATAGCCATAATGGTGAGTACCATCAGTACCGGCAAACCTTTACTATAACTGAACTTACGCATCCGGACAAAATTACCCTTTTCATTTACCGCTCATACCGGATTTAACCATTATTAACTTAAGTTGAAAGCACTATTAACAGAGTATGAATGACTAAGGTTTTACTTTTGGTCAAATGCTTATGGAATGAAACAATTATTGTTACTGGTGGTCATTGGTTTAACCCTGTCATTACAGGCTCAAATGAAAGAAGGCCGCATCGTTTATGAACGCACCATCCAGCTCCCCACCCGGATGTTCAATACGGATCCCGGCGTTGCTTCTCAATTACCCAAATCAAGGACCGACCAGTTTGAATTGCTGTTTGGCAATAACCAATCATTATGGCAATTTCTTCCTAATGCCACTAATGAAGACCCTGGCACATTTTCAGGCAATGGCGTAGTACTGCGCTTTGGTGGTATGAACGAGATCTCTTATTACAACTTCGAAAAAGGCACCCGCACCGACCAGCGGGAGATCATGGACCGGAACTTTGTAGTGTCGGACAGCATACGTAAAGGACAATGGAAGCTTACCAATGAGACCAAAAGCATTTTAAATTATACTGCGCACAAAGCCATAGGCCAAAGAATTTCCAGCCGCATGCAAATGACCATGGAGAATGGTGAGATGAAACGCCAGTCGATTCCCGACACATCTGAAATAGTGGCCTGGTTCACTACCGATATACCGGTGGCTATTGGACCAGAAATGCAGGGCCAGTTGCCAGGTGCCATCCTGGAATTGGAAGTAAATAAGGGTCAAACCATATACAAAGCAATTGAAGTGTCACCCAAAGTGAATATAAGTAAGATAAAAGAACCCAATGATGGCAAAAAGGTAACAGCTGCTGAATTCACCAAGGAAAGGGAAAAGTTGATGGAAGAAATGCGCCGCAATATGCCAAACGGGGGCAATGGCAACAGGTTCAGGATTCAACAATAAAACAATATCAATAGCTTATTAAAAGAAAAGCTCTCAAACCTTAACCAGGTTGAGAGCTTTTCTTTTCAGGGCCTTTCGCTGAATAACTAGTGCATTTAGTCTTCGTTGATGTCTCCTCTTTCACTATCCTCCCTTTCTTTTTGGTACACCCGCAATACCACTTTCCACTCGGGAAAATAGAACTGCATGCCTACTTCCACCTTGAGCTTAGGCATATAGGTAGCAGCCGGGGTAAGGTGATAGGTGCTGATAGTGAACTTTTTACTGTCATCAGGTGCCTCATAATCACCATTCAATGAAAAAGTGTAGCCATTACCCATGTTAATGGTCATCACTTTGAGCTGGTTGCAAAGCCATTTGTACTTTTTACTCGCCGCTTCAAAATCTTCGGAAGTGAGCACAGTGGCCTGCCAACTGTAAACAGGTTTGCTGGAAATGTACTGGGTAACCGTATTTTCCTCGGCCCCCTCAAATTTTAAAACGGTAGCATACTCCACGGTCTGTGGGTTCCGTTCAATCATATTTCCTTTTATGGAACTCAATTCCTGGGGGAAATCTGCAATCACCTTTTCCAGGTTATGTCTCAGGTCATTATTGGTGACCGGAATGCGAAACTGTGCCCTGGCGGGCGACACATACAATACAATAACAGAAGCAATTAAGCTGGTTCTCAGGATTTTCATTGGTGGGATTTTTAACAATTATTCGGCACCAAAATAGATAAAAGCTTCGTTTTGTCAATATAAATACCTAACTTTCTTCACAGTTTTTCCACATTTTTAAAAACCATCCATTATGAAAAACAAGAACATTGTCCATGCCCACCAGGAGGTTGAGATCTATAAGGCTTATTATAGGCCTTCCTTTAACATGTGGCGATTTACCAAATCTATCTTGGGTGTACTGCTTTTTGGGAGATCCACGGTAGCGAGAAGCTATGTACCGGCTAATAAAAGAGTACTTAAATAACTAAGATATCCCCGGTTCCAACCGGGGATTTTTTTTACTGGGTGATCCTTAATCCTTTGGTAGCTCTCTCCATAATGGCAGGCATGGTTCTGCCGCCCATCCGGCTAAGCTTGTACGTAAATGTCAGCATAAAGAACCGGTTCAGCACACTGCTTTGCACATCCTCTATATAATTGGCCCCTGTATTCCTGGTGATGCTTACATTCTGATTCAGGATGTCATAAACCGATAACTTGATTTCGCCTCTTTTGCTTTTTAACACTTCCTGGGCAATGCTGCCGTTCCACATGGCATAATTGCGGTTGTATCCATTGGTCCTGCCTGTATTGAACGTGTAATCAAAATCGGAAGAGATGATAAAGCCTGAAGGGAAATTGTAAGTAGCGTCAAGAGAATAGGAATGGGTGAAATAAGAAGTATTGTTGCGGGCTTGGACACTGTATTGAACGGAGTTATAAGTGAGGCCCGCATTTACACCCAGGTCAAGCTTCTCTTTCCAGAAATAACTCAGGCGCAGGTCTTCGCCAGCCGTAATGGTTTTGGTGAAATTCTTGACCCTGTCAACAAAATTGGCGTCCCTGTTATATCCTATCCGGGTATTGGTATTGAAATTACCCCCCTTTAATTGCTTGATGGGGAAGCCCAGGTTAAAGTTTCCATTAATGCTATAGATACCGCCACTGATGTTAACGGGGGTGGAGCGCTGGGCAAGGCCTCCCTGTAATTGTTCTATATAATTAGCGATCTTATTCTCCGTACTGGTAAAGGTGAGGAAGGCAAACAAATTCCGGAACTTGATGATATCAAAGAAGTTATAGCTTAAAGAAATATTGTGGTTGAACTCCTGCTTCAAGGAAGGGTTACCCCTGGTGATGTAGGGATAGTTGGTTACATCCTCCACATCCTGTAACTGGGTGACGTTTGGCATACGGGTGGTGCCCCTATAGTTGAAACGGAAGCTCCTGCTACGGGCAAACTGGTAATTGAAAGAAGCAGTAGGCAACAGGTTAACAAAGGTTTGACTGATGTTAGTGCTTTTGGAAAGATTATTATTTTCCAGGTTGGCCTGCTGCACGGACAAGCCTAACTGGTAGTTGTATTTCTTTTTCACTACCCTGAAGTTGGCACCCAGCTTATCATAAATATTCTGCGACTCGAAGTTGTTGCTCAATCTTTCATTAAGCAGGTCGAATTTGTCATGGGCTGCATTATAATCAAACAACTCCCGGTCTGAGTTACTACTGTTATTGCTATGGTTATAATTCACTTCCAATATTTTATCCCTGGAAAGGGGTTCTGTATAGGAAAGGTTTACTGCATAATTGTTTGTTCCACTTTCTGTCTTATTCAGGTTATTGGCCGTACTATCCTTCCATTTAGCGCCTGCATCAGTATAGTACTTGGCACTTAACAGGGAATATGAATTCCGTTGTGATTCAGATAAGGTATTGGTAAGGTTCAGAGAAAAAGTACGCCCCGGACGACGGAATTTTCTTCTCCAGATCAGGTTATTGGTCCAGTTATAACCATCACCATCGCTCATTTTAGCAGACCGGCTTTCGTTGGTGCGATACCTGTTTCCATCCTTCAAAGCATCTGTATAGAAGCTATCGATACTATAGGTATTATAAGATTTCTGGTAGCTCAGGTTGGGATTATAGATAATGGAGTTAAAGGAATCAATGGTGTAGATCATATTAAAATTGATCCTGTGGTTATCATTTTCTGCTTTAGATATAGCCCTATCATCGGTAAATAGAGTAGAATCTGCAGTGAGGGTGGTCCTATAGCTACTACGGTCGTTGTCAGTATTCACATGATTGAAAAAATAGCTGCCATTTACATCAAAATACTTACTCCAGGTATCCCGGTAGTTGATCCCTATCTGTGATGACTTCGTGACACCACTTCCTGTAGTGCCCAGGTTCAATCCGCCAAAGTTGCCCCCGCCGCCGCCACCGGCTTTCACAATGTTCATGCCTCCTCCACCAAAACCACCCATTCCTCCTGAACCAAATGCACCTATCATATCGGAGAAGGTAAATCCAATGTTGTTGGTATTATTGGCCTTGGCAATGACCGAGGTTTGGGTAGCACCCTTAAACATGTTGGCATTCAGCCCCATATCCCATCTTTCATGTGTTCCGTATCCAGCATAGGCCTTACCAAATACGCCTTTCTTCTTGTCCTTCTTCAGTTTCAGGTTTAACGCTTTGGACCTGCTGCCATCGTCTATCTTATTGAACTTGGCCTGCTCACTCATATCATCAAATACCTCCACCTGGTCCACCATGTCTGCGGTAAGGTTCTTGGTAGCCAGCTTGGGGTCATTATTAAAGAACTCCTTTCCATCCACATACACTTTCTGCACCTGCTCTCCCTGGGCCTTCACCGTTCCATCCCGCTCTACCTGCACGCCAGGCAACTTTTTCAACAGGTCTTCCACCGTGGCATTAGGCTTTGTTTTGAAAGCGTCTGCCTTGAAAGCGATCGTATCACCATTCACTTTTACAGGGGCTTCGTTGATCACTACTTCCTGCATTGATTTATAAAACCGGTCCATCTTTATGATGCCCATGTCCACTACCTGGGAAGAAGCAGAAATGGTGAATGTACGCTTGGCTGTTTGAAGCCCGGTAAAAGAAGCCATAAGATCATACGTACCGGCATCCATGTTCTTTATTTCAAATTGTCCTGAGGGGCCTGTTAGTGTAAAGGAAATCAAGGTAGAATCAGGCAGGCGTACAACGGAAACGGTGGCATCTGCTAACGGTACGGTGGATGTGGAATCCTGCAACACGCCTTTTACCGTGCCATTTACCTTTTGCGCATAGGTAGATATGCCAAGTAAAAAAAGAATCAAACTAAAAAGGAAGATCTTCTTCATAAGCCGAGTTAAGTGAGTACGAAGATATTCGCAAACAAAGTGAAGAGGTGTTAAATAACGTTAAGGGCTGGATGAATGGTCGTACACAACAGGTACCTGGTCATGATACGGTTTAAGCCCATATGACTCTTTCATAGGTTTGGAATATACAGCCAAGATAATGGAATAAGTTCAGGATTAATAATGGCAATAAAATTGCAACTGTGCCATTATGAGTAGCCCTAATTTCCAGCGTTCCCTATGGTTTGTTTTCCTGGCTGGCTTCCTGGCCTGTTCCGCACCTGAGCGGTCCACCAGCAGGGAAGTCAAAAAAGAAACAAGGGATAAAAGAAAATCTCCCATTGTGCTCACGGCCAGGGAGGGGGATTATTACCTGAATCTCAGGCAGAACAACTTCTTTGATTACTTTGGGAAGGACCCTGCCAGCAATAAGGCAGACCTGTATGCGGGCACTTATAAAATTGAAGGAGACAGCCTATTATTAGGATTTTATAACAACTATGCACCTTCAGATCTGACCAATATGGGATATATAGATAAGAGCCATAACATGCTGACGCTTTTTTCAAAAGACCCCTCTAAAAATCGCAAGATGCAAATTCTCTTCGGGGCCCAATAACAATATGGTATTAACTGAACAGGTATTCTACGTCCTCTCGGCTCAATGCCTTCACAAAGGTGGCATCGTCAGATATCAGCTCTTTGGCCAATAGTCTTTTCTTTTCCTGGAGCTGCATGATCTTGTCTTCAATGGTGTCCTTACAGATCATCCGGTAGGCAAAAATGTTCTTGGTTTGACCAATACGGTGCGTACGGTCAATGGCCTGCTGCTCCACCGCAGGGTTCCACCAGGGGTCAACAATGTATACATAATCGGCAGCGGTCAGGTTCAAACCTACACCTCCCGCTTTCAATGATATCAGGAAAACCCTGGTTTCCTCATCATTCTGAAAGGCCTGGATAGCTTTTTCACGATCAGGCGCAGAAGTGCTGCCGTCAAAATACTCGTATTTCACGCCTAATTCTTCTAGCTTTTGACGGATCAATGCCAGCATGCCCAGGAACTGGGAAAATATCAATGCTTTATGATTACCTATATTCTCCGTGATCTCCCTGGCCAGTTCATCCAGCTTAATGGAATGATTCTCAAACTTCTCCTGCTCATTCAGGATGGCCGGCGAATCGCAGATCTGGCGCAGCTTCATCAAGCCCTGTAAAATGGTAAGCTGTGATCTTTGAATGCCCTGCTCCTCAATGGTGCCCATGATCTTAGCCCTGAACTCATTGCGGTAAGCATCATAGATCTTGCGCTGATCATGCTCCATCTCGCAAAATAATACGGTCTCTGTTTTATCTGGCAGATCCTTGGCCACCTGCTCCTTGGTGCGGCGCAGGATAAATGGATATAGTATCTTCTTTAAATGCTCCTTTTGCTCTGTTTCCCCGAATTTATCAATAGGTATGGCAAATTCCTGGCGGAAGAACTCCATGGACCCTAACATACCCGGGTTCAGGAAATTCATCTGGGCATAGATATCGAATGTATTGTTCTGCAAAGGGGTACCGCTCATGCACAAACGATTTTTGGCATGCAACAAGGAAGCGGCTTTTGTCACCTTGCTGGCAGGATTCTTAATGGCCTGCGATTCATCAAGGATCACATAGTCCAGGGGAATTTGCGTAAATATTTTGATATCGCTGCGCAACGTGCCATAAGTAGTGATGATGACATGGTGCTTCTTTAACTCTTCGATATTCCTGTTACGCACAGAACCATGGTGGATATAATACTCAAGCGAAGGGGTGAACTTCTTGATCTCATTCTCCCAGTTGTATATCAGTGTGGTGGGACAAACTACCAGGGCTCTCAAATCACCATCATGGTTTTCGTAATAATGCTGCAGGAATGAAAGCGCCTGCACGGTCTTACCCAAACCCATGTCATCTGCCAATATACCACCCCAGCTAACTTCATTCAGGTAGTTCAACCACTGGAAACCGGCCACCTGGTAAGGACGCAGTATTGGCTGCAGGTTCGTGGGGGCATCTATCTCTTTGATTTTGTCAAACTCACGTATGCGGCTGTACTTTTCTTCCAGCTCTATGGTCAGCTCTTCTTCATTCCTGTTCTCGTACAGTTCATCTATCACACTCAGGTGGTAACGGCTAAGCTTCAGTTTATCTGTGCGTCCTTCACCTACCCTGAACAACAATGAATATTTTTTCAACCACTCTTCAGGCAATATACCTAGTGTGCCATCATTCAACTGCACAAACTGTTGCTTATTGGCCAGGGCTTTCTTCACTTCAGCTACACTCACTTTCTGGTCGCCAAAGATGATATCCACCTTGGCATCAAACCAATCTGTGTGAGAACTGATGTATATATGCGTTTGTGGCTTAGCGGTATTAAAGCGAAAATTCTTCAGGCTTTCAAAACCATACACTGGTGTGCGGGCTTCGTTCATGGCATCCACAAAAAGAAAGAACCAGTTGTTCTTCAGTACATCCGTGCCCCGTAGTGCCAGTGCAGCCCCATCATCATAAGAAATGAAATTGGAGTGCAGCGTTTGAAGCTTCTCCAGGAAGCGCAATTCGGCTTCGCGGTTGCGGTGCACCACGATCACTTTATCCTGGTAAGGGATGACCATTTCATCCTTATCCTTGGCCTTAGTATCAAATCCTTTGTAGCTGAATATGGGTTGAAATACCAGGTATTCCCCTTTCTCGTGCAGGAATAGTTTTACCTCCGGCTCGCCATCCTTGATCTCTGATACCAGGGACTTATCAAAATCCACCTTGTACTCTTTCGTCAATGGCATTACCATTTTGCTCAGCGTAGCCGGCCAGTCCTCAGCCTTCACCTTCATGATGCCTTTAGGCAGGAACTTCTCAGCCGTTTCCACGGCTTCAGCATTGTCCCAAATATATAACTGGTGGTTATACATGAATAGCAAGGCAGACTGCACTTCATTGTCCTGCAACCCATAAGGCACTGCATCAGGCTTTACATAGCACTCAATCTCGAAATTCTTACCGTTATTAGTTACATTGAATTGAGGCGTGATATACTTAGGACTGAGCTCCACCCTTTCCAGGTTGGACGTTTTAAAGGCCGTTCCTTTCGTCAACACATAGGCAGGCACGTTACCTGATTCAGAGACCAGTTTTTTTACCCTGGGTAACAGGTACTCTGCTATCAGGCCCCTGGTCTCACCCGGCAACTCATCATCCTCATGGTGAATGATGTTTTCCCAAATGCCACTGAAAGGAGAATTGCGGCTTACATATTTATTGATCTCCTGGTCCTGAAGCTTGCGCACCAATAACAGCAAGGCTTTGTCCTCATCAGAATAGGGATCACTATTTACATATTTACCCAACTCCAGCTTTTGCACGGTGCCGGTAAAATTATTTTCTTCATCCATCTCACCTTCCACCAGGTCTATGGTGAAGAAGGGATATCCATTCTTATTGAAGTTGAAGACCACACCCAGTCTTTTGGTAATGACCTGTTCGCGGACCTCAGGCTCCTTTTCAATCACCGTGGTAATGGCTTCAAACTGCGGTCTTGATGAGGGTATAGGTGCTGCTATCCTTTTAATGGACGGGTCTAATACCCGCAGGTAAGGCTTGCCATCTTTATAGTTGAACTCAAACTTTCCTTTGAGGTCATCGTTCAATGTATAGCCATACGCTTCCAGAAGTTTGTTCTTTTCCTTATCCCAGTTGCGAATGGTCTCGAAATATTGTTGGCCCTTGGTATAAAGCAGGTGAAGAAATACGATCACTTTGGGCAGGCAAAGTAAATGCTCTGTGTCCTGGTAATCGCTGCTGGTATCGAAGTTGCGTTCTTCATTCCTGCGAATGATGACTGAGAAATCCTGGTCATCTATTTTCACTGTAGCCTTGACAGTTTCTTCTTTGGCGCTTTCTATCTTAGGTTTGGAATGTTTAAGATACTCCTCCGCTTCAGAAAGAATATCAGGAGATGATAACAACTGGATCGTCTTCAGCTCAATTGTTTTCATTTTGGCCACCGTATGCCGCTGGTCATACACTACGTTTTCCGATTCAAGCATGCCCTTGTCAATCATTTCCTGTAGCCTGATCAGGGCTGCCGCTTCATGCCTGCAGATGTCACCAAGGTTATAGGGACAGGCGCAACGGAGGGATAAAGATTTGGGATCTTTATAATTGGATACATATACCT
>JAEZLJ010000127.1 GCA_023415275.1 Bacteroidota bacterium | reverse complement strand
GTATGACAGCGTTTTATACGTTCTTAAAATATACACGCCTCAGGGAGCTTTGGGAAAATAAAGAAGACTCTGCAAATAAGCAGAATAGGAACAGTCAAGGGAAATGAATTTTGACAGCAACTACGCTGCACCATTCATTCGCCTTTTTGCACCAAATTTGCAGTCCTAAGGCATGACGAACTTCATTCCCATATTCCCGCTTGGTATCGTCGTTTATCCAGGTGAACAATTGAACCTGCACATCTTTGAGCCACGGTACAAGCAATTGATACAGGAATGCTTCGCAGAGAAAAAATTATTTGGTATTCCTTCCGTCATAGATAAGCGCATGCAGGATTATGGCACACTGGTAAGCATAACCGAAATTACCAAGGTGGATGAAAATGGCGAGATGGACATCAAGACCCTGGGTGATAAAGTGTTCCGGGTGCTGGAAGTGATCAGGGAGGTCCCTGATAAATTGTACAGCGGGGCCATTGTCAACTATCCGCCCAATAATGAAAAGGGCAGCGTGGAAGTAATGAGAAAGGTGGTCAACAGTATCCGGGAATTATTCAGGATGCTGAAGGTGGAAAAAGAATTCAATAAGCCTGATGAAGAATTAAGCACCTATGATATAGCTCACCATGTAGGCATGTCATTGCAGGAAGAATACGAGCTTTTAGGATTGATGCATGAACGTCAGCGGCAGGAATACCTGAAGCGTCACCTTACGCATGTAATACCGCTGGTGGCCCAGATGGAATCTTTAAAGGAAAAGGTGAAGCTGAATGGACACTTTAAAAACCTTTCCTCCTTCAACTTTGAATGAGTTACCGGCATGGTGATATATAAGCTATCATAGAAATGATGCACAGGATGCGCCATTCTTCCTAATTTAGGCGCCAAACTAAGATTCACTATTCCCCAGTTCCTTACATGATAACTATTTGCCTGGACTTTGGAAACACCCGGTTGAAAGCAGCCATCTTTGATGCTGATAAGCTGAAAGAAGTGACCGTGCTGAATGCCAATGCGCTTGAATCGCTGCAACACCTGATTGAGAGGCACCAACCGGAAAGATCCATTCTTTCTTCAGTGATTGATCATGATCCGGCAATAGAAGCATTGCTGCAATCAACTACCCGTTACCATAAGCTCAGTAATGTTTCCCAAATTCCTTTTACCATCCCGGTGGGTAAGCCGGAGACGGTGGGTGCTGACAGGCTGGCTATTTGTGCGGCTTCGGTATTTTTATTTCCTAATCAAAACAACCTGGCTATTGGGTTGGGATCCTGCATCACATTCAATTTTATCAACCAGCAACATGAGTTCCTGGGTGGTTCTATTTCGCCAGGAATGGGAATGCGGTTCCGCGCCATGCATCAATTTACAGCAAGACTACCACTGGTGGAAGCTGATTGGAATGTGCCGTTGATCGGGTATGATACGAAGACCAACCTGCAGTCTGGCGTAGTTTTGGGCATGGCTGCAGAGATAGATGGCATGATAGAATTATATGAAAAAAGGTATGGGAACTTTAACGTGCTTTTAACCGGGGGTGATATACGAATATTTGAGCCCCATTTGAAAAATAAGATATTTGCAGACCCTGAATTAATTTTTAAAGGTCTGTATGCAATTAGCCAAATCAATAATGCTTAAGAGTTCGGAAGTGGGTTTGAAGGCATTGGTCTCGTTTCTTTTTCTTTCGCCATTGGTGGGATCTGCACAAAGCAACTCTCCTTATTCACGTTATGGATTAGGCGACCTTTTTCCTAACAGCAATATGACCACAAGAGGTATGGGCGGCATCTCTGCCGGTTATGCCGATGTCATTTCTGTCAATTTCAGTAACCCTGCTTCCTATGCCAACTTCTATGCGCTGAAGGAAAAGAACTCCAGCAAATTACAATATGGCCGGGTGGTATTGGATGCAGGCCTGAACCTGGAGAACCGTACTATCTCAGCTCCTAATACCCCTCAAAGCTTTACCTCTTCCGATGCCTACTTTTCTTATTTGAATGTAGGCATACCTCTACGCAGGAACTGGGGCCTGAGCTTTGGTCTTCGTCCATTATCAAGAGTAAGCTATAAGATCAACCGCAATGAGCGCTTAATTGATCCTGTTACCAACCTGCCTATAGACAGTGCATTAACAGTATTCAGTGGCTCTGGTGGATCCTTCCTGCCCTCCGTTGGTACTGGTGTGGGCATCGGCAATTTTAGTATAGGCATCAATGCAGGTTATCTTTTCGGCACAAAGGAATTAAATACCCGCAGGGCGCTGGCCAATGATTCCGTGCATTACACCGCTTCTGAACATTCCAACAGTTATTCATTCGGCAGTCTTTATTATGATGCCGGCATTCAATACCTTATTCAACTGAAAGGTAACCGCTACCTGCGCCTTGGTGCTTCCGGTAACTGGAAGCAGACTATAAAAGGTTCGCAGGATGTGAACCGCCAGACCTTCACGCTGGGCTCTGCCGGCGAGGTGATGCAGATTGATAGTGTGTTTTTGGAAAAAGATGTAAAAGGTGAAGTGGTATATCCTTCATCTTATACGGCAGGTTTTGTTTTCAATTCATATGAAAATGATGGCAGGGGCTATATGGTAGGAGTGGACTACACCACAAGCAAGTGGAGTGAATACAAATTTTTTGGACAACCCGACCTGGTGCAGGACAACTGGAAGTTGAAAGCTGGTGGACAGTTCAATCCCAAGCCTTCCGCTAATTATTTCAGCCGTATCACGTACCGCCTGGGCTTTTCTATTGGCCAGGATTATATTAAAGTAGATAACAACCTGCCTACATTCGGCACTTCGGCCGGCCTGGCATTGCCTATCCGGACCAGTCGCCTGGCACCTAATCAATACAATGCCATCAACCTGTCGCTTGAATACCTGAAAAGAGGCAATAAGGACAATGCTTTGAAAGAAAATGTGTTCCGTTTGTCTGTTGGTTTCAACTTCACCGATCTTTGGTTCGTTAAGCGCAAGTATGAATAAGAACGCATTCCGCAACTTCATTATAAAACAGGCAGCCTTTTTCTGGGGCTGCCTGTTCCTTTTTGGCTGCGAGAATTCACAAAGGGCGCTCAACGAGTGGAAAGAGAAAAAGGAAATGGTGGAAGAGGCAAAGAACATACAGAGCTACTTCAGCCAGGGAGGACAATTGCGGTCAAGGCTCACAGCCCCCTTAATGTTGCGGTATAGCCGGGACACGTCTTACGTAGAATTTCCCAAGACCCTGCGCATGATCTTTTTTGACAGCCTGGGAAAAGAACAAAGCCGCCTGGATGCGCATTATGGAAAATATATGGAGTCGCTGAACAAGGCTTACCTGCGCGATAGCGTGGTAGTGGCCAATGCTACCGGCGATACCTTGTGGACGCCCGACCTTTGGTGGGATCAGAATACCCAACGCTTTTACACAGATAAGAAAGTACGCATCTACCGCAAAGGCGACAGGATCTATGGAGGATTAGGCCTCGAGGCCAAACAGGACCTCAGTGATATCCTCATCCGGCAGCCAACAGGCGTGGTAAATGTGCCGGATAGCATGACTGCGCAATAGTCTATTGTACCAAATACTTTAAATTCTCAGTTTCAATAAGTTTCCTTCCTTCTTCCAGAATTAAGTAGTATATAAGTACTTAAAAAAGTACTTATATTTGTACTTAAATAGTGAAACATGAAAGTTCTAAACTATTCTGATTTCAGGAACAACCTTGCAGAAAATCTAAATATGGTTAACGAGGATCGGGAGATCGTGATAGTTTCCCGTACCAAAGGAAAAAACGTAGTGGTAATGGACCTGGAAGATTATAATGCTATTCAGGAAACCTTACACCTTACCAGTACAGCGGCTAATTACAAACGCCTGGCAGATGCCATTGCTGAAATGAAAGCAGGAGGAGGTGAAAAAAGAAAACTCATTGAAAAATAAGAATGGATATTGTTTTTCAAACAAATGCCTGGGAAGATTATATCTATTGGCAACAACAAGATAAAAAAATGCTTTCCCGGATTAATGAGCTTATTAAGGATTGTATCAGGTCTCCCTTTAAAGGTATTGGCAAGCCTGAGCCATTGAAAGGAGATTTTGCTGGTTGTTGGAGTAGGCGTATCACAGATGAACATAGATTGGTGTATATCATTCATAACAATTCACTCCACATCTTACAGTGTCGTTTTCATTATCATTCATAAGTAATAGCATTCTCTCAAGTGCATAGTATATATAATCCTAAGCTTTACGGGTAGATTCCCCATTTCAAATCAGGATAGTAATAAAGGTCAATCAAATCAGGATATCCATGCTTATGTGCTAAACTTTTTGGCAAACAGATTGCTAAATAATTTAGTTTAGCAGCGGATATGAAGGAGCACGCACGTACCATAGCACACTATGACCTTGATGCCTTCTTTGTGAATGTGGAATGTCTCAAAAACCCGGCACTCAAGGGTAAGCCCCTGATGGTAGGAGGTAAAAGCGACAGGGCAGTGGTGGCCGCCTGCAGTTATGAGGCGCGCAGGTTTGGAATTCGGTCGGCCATGCCTATGAAGCTGGCCCGCAGGCTTTGCCCCGAGGCCATGGTCATCAGCGGCGATATGGAATCCTATAGTTATTATTCCCGCCTGGTCACCGATGTGATCCGGGACACAGTACCCCAGTTTGAAAAAGCCAGTGTGGATGAATTCTATGTCGACCTCACGGGGATGGACCGGTTTTTCGGCTGCCGCAGCTTTAGCCAGGAACTCCGCAGAAAAGTAACCAGGGAAACAGGTCTTCCTATCTCTAATGGCATGGCTGCTAATAAACTGGTGAGCAAGGTGGCTACAGACGAGGCCAAACCTAATGGACAGCTGGTGATTCCTTTTGGCAATGAAAAGCGATTCCTGGCACCCCTGCCTATTGAAAAGCTCCCCATGGCAGGTCCTAAAACTACTGAATTGCTGCGCCAGATGGGTGTGGTGAAAATCAGCACTCTGAGCGAGATACCGGTGGAGATGATGCATAACCTGATGGGCAAGCCAGGCATAGAGCTCTGGCGCCGCGCCAACGGCATAGATGAATCACCAGTGGTGCCCTATAGTGAACAAAAAAGCATCAGCACCGAGAATACTTTCGAATCTGATACCATTGATATCCGTTTCCTGCAGGCCCGCCTGGTGCAGATGACTGAGAAGATCGCTTTTGAACTGCGCCAGCAGAACAAATTGACCGGCTGTGTCACCGTCAAGATCCGCTACTCAGATTTTAATACGGTTACCCGGCAATGCACCATTCCCTACACAGCCCTGGACCACATACTGCTGCAGACAGTCAAAGACCTTTTCACCAAATTGTATGACCGCCGCCTGCTGGTACGCCTGGTAGGAGTTAGGTTCACACACCTGGTGCCGGGCAACTACCAGATCAGCCTTTTTGATGACCGGGACGACCTGATCAGGCTATACCAGGAAATAGACAAGCTCAATGGACGCTTTGGACGCTACCTCATTATGAGGGCCAGTGGAATCCTTTAAACTATAATCATGTACCTCAATTGCAAATCTTATTATTCATACCGGTATGGCACCTTCAGCACGGCACAACTGGTGGCGGAAGGGGTGGAAATGGGTGCGGCCGCCATGGCGCTCACCAATATCAACAGCACCCAGGATGCCTGGGAGTTTTACAGCCTTTGCCTGGAAGCAGGCATTCAGCCCCTGCTGGGATGCGAGGTGCGTAATGGTGACGAATGCTGTTACCTGTTGATCGCCAAAAACATCACAGCCTTACGGGAAATCAATGCTTTCCTGAGCAGGCACCTGCAAACAGATACGCCTTTCCCTTCTTCGCCTGGTTTATCAGAGAAGGTATGGGTGATCTATCCCCTGGGCGTTAAAGATCCTGCTGCATTAAGGAGCAATGAGCTAATAGGGGTACAGCCTTCCCAGGTCAATAAGCTGTTTACCATGGATGTTGGTGCTCATTCCACCCGCTTCGTCATCCGGCAGCCTGTAACCTATAAAGATAAAAAAGGCTTTAACCTGCACCGCCTGCTGCGGGCCATTGACAAGAACATCATCCTGAGCAAGCAAACCAGCCAGCAACTGGCAGCGGAAGATGAATTGTTTTTATCCCCCGCCAAAATACTGGATGCCTTTAAGCGCTATCCCTCCATTGTTACCAATACCTTGCAGGTCATAGACTGCTGTTCTTACCAAATTGACCTGAAGGCAGATAAGAATAAAAAGATCTTCACTTCTTCATTGGCAGCCGATAAGGCCCTGCTGGAAAAACTGGCCATCGATGGCATGAGGAGCCGCTATGGATCCAATAAGGAAGCACATCGAAGGGTTAGAAAAGAGCTGGAGATCATTGACAAACTGGGTTTCAATGCCTATTTTCTCATCACCTGGGATATCATCCGCTATGCCCAAAGCCGTGGGTTTTACCATGTGGGTAGGGGCAGCGGCGCCAACTCCATCGTGGCCTTTTGCCTCCAGATCACGGATGTGGACCCTATAGAGCTTGACCTCTATTTTGAACGCTTTCTCAACCCATACAGGGCCTCTCCGCCCGATTTTGATATTGACTTCAGCCACCGCGACCGCGATGAGGTCATAGATTATATTTTCAAACGTTATGGCAGTGAACATGTGGCCTTACTGGGAATGGTGAGCACCTTTAAGCATGATGCCATCATCAGGGAATTGGGAAAGGTTTTTGGCCTCCCAAAGAACGAGATCGATGGACTGGTAGCCAACCCGCTGGCCAATTTCAAAGAAGACAGGATACAGCAATACATTCTCAGTTATGGCAAATTGCTTGAAGGCTTTCCCAATTATGCCAGCATTCACCCGGGTGGCATGCTGATCAGCGAGGAGCCCATCACCCAGTACACAGCGCTCATCATGCCACCGAAGGGCTTTGCCACGGCGCAGATAGACATGTTCACCGCGGAAGATATCGGCCTGTATAAGATCGACATTCTTTCACAGCGGGGACTGGGACATATCAAGGAAGCCATCCAGATGGTACGGGAAAATAAGGGGCTGAGCGTGGATATTCACGCTATAGAGCAGTTTAAAAAGGACCCGCAAGTAGCCCAAAAGATCAAAAAAGCCGATACCATTGGCTGTTTCTATATAGAAAGCCCGGCCATGCGTCAGTTATTGATCAAGCTGCGCTGCAGCGATTATCTCACCCTGGTGGCAGCTTCGTCCATCATCCGCCCTGGGGTAGCCCAATCAGGCATGATGCGGCAATACATCTCCCGCTTTCACCAGCCGGACAGTTTTGAATACCTGCATCCTAAAATGAAAGAGTTGCTCGAGGAAACCTACGGAGTTATGGTGTACCAGGAAGATGTGATCAAGGTGGCCCACCATTTTGCAGGGATTGACATGGGAGAGGCCGATATCCTGAGGCGGGCCATGAGCGGAAAGTACCGGGGACACGATGGCTTTAACAAGATCAAAGAAAGATTCTTTAATAACTGCCGCAGCTACGGCTACCCGGATGACATCACGGAAGAAGTATGGCGACAGATCCAGAGCTTTGGCGGTTATTCTTTTTCCAAAGCCCACTCGGCCTCTTTTGCCGTGGAAAGCTACCAGAGCCTGTATCTCAAAACTTACTTCCCTTTAGAATTCATGGTAGCTGTGATCAATAATGAAGGCGGCTTTTACAACCAGGAGCTCTATTTCCATGAATTGCGGCGGGCTGGTGGGCAAGTGGAACCCCCCTGCGTGAACCGCAGTGATTATTACACCAATATCAGGGGTAAGCAGGTTTTTATTGGCCTCAGGCTGATCAAGGGATTGCAAACCGAGGTGGCTGCCCGTTTGCTGGAAGAAAGAGCAACCAATGGTCCCTATACCGGGCTGCAGGACCTGGTGACGCGTACTGCTATGGGTATAGAACAACTGAACTTGCTGGTGCGTATAGGCGCCCTGCGATTCACGGGTAAGAACAAAAAACAATTGCTTTGGGAGGCCAATTTCTTGCAAAAAAGGGTGAAGGAGCATAACAAGATCAGGGAAGCCCTGTTTGAGGACAAGCCACTGGAATTCACCCTTCCCGCATTGCACCATACGCCCCTGGAAGATGCCCTGGATGAAATAGAATTGCTTGATTACCCATTGTGCAGCCGTTTTGACCTGGCGGAACTGGACACAACCTGTTTTGTTACCGTTTCAGATTTGCCATCGCTGGTTGGCAAAGAGGTGGAGATAGCGGGGTCTTATGTGACGGTAAAATATGTTCGGACAGTCAAAAAGGAGATCATGCATTTCGGAACCTTTATAGATATCAATGGGGACTGGCTGGATACTGTGCATTTTCCGGATTCCACCCGCCGCTACCCGCTACAGGGTATTGGAGTGTACTGGTTGAAAGGAAAGGTGGTGGATGATTTTGGAGCCTACAGCGTTGAGGTGAAAGAGTTGAAAAAGATAGGCATGAAAAAGGACCAGCCCGCTTGATCAAGCCTCTATTAATCAAGTAATTAACTGCTTCTATGGCTTTAACAATTAGATAGTAATATTTTGAAAGGAAGCATGGTCTATTATACTTGAAACCGGGAAGCCGGAACCAATCAATTAAAAAGAAAACAAATGAAAAAACTTATACCCATTTTTAGTATCGCTGCTTCTGCCTTTGTAATGGTAGCTTGTAACAGTAATCCAAAACTGGCAGGACAATCTGCTACCCCTGCGGCAGCAGTCCAGGCACCAACCGTTTTACAGGATACCTCCGGTTTAGCGGAATACCAGGCCTGGAAAGTGATGAATGAAATGAAAGACTCCAAGAATTATGGCCAGCCAGAAGAAACTGTAGCTGCTACTGCCCCGGTTCGTAAGGCGCCAAGGGTTAGCAGTCCATCAGGGGCCGTCAGCCATAGAACTGAAACACCTCCTCCTCCAGCCCCTGCCCCGGTATATACACCGCAGGCTCCGGCCTCTACTGTTCCTGATGCAGGTGCAGGTTCTACTGCCTCTACAGGTGCAGGAACGGATGCTTCAACAGGTGCTGGCACTGGCGAAACCGCCAAGGTGGAAGAAAAGAAAGGTATGAGTAACAAGACCAAGGGCGCTGTGATCGGTGGTGTGGTTGGTGCTGGTGCAGGAGCGGTGATCAATAAAAAGAATCCCGTGGTAGGCGCTGTGGTAGGTGCGGTTCTGGGTGCCGGTGGTGGTTATGTCATCGGTGGCAAAATGGATAAGAAGAAGTCAGGCCAGTTCAATTAAGGTTTTGAAGGTTAGTTAACTATAGAACAGGGCTCACATCAGTGGGCCCTTTTTATTGGCCTGAATAATTTATCATCCTCTCAGGATTCATTGACGCTAAATAGATTAACATTGTACCACAAGCTATCAATATGAAATACATTTTCTCCCTGGCCCTTCTTTGTAGTTTTTTCATCACCAGGGCACAGCAGGCTGTCAAGCTGGAAGATATTGCTACCCACGTCGGTGACAGTGTGACTGTGACCGGTAAAGTATATGGTATTAAATATTTTGAATCCGCCAAGGCTGCACCTACTCTTATTAATATCGGCGCTGCCTTTCCCAACCAGTTGCTCACCGTGGTGATCTACGGCGAAGACCGTAAGCGTCTGGAACTGGAACCGGAGAAAACCTATACAGATGCTGATCTCTCTATAACAGGAAAGGTTGAACTCTTCAAAGGCAAACCGCAGATCGTCATTACCGACAAAAGTCAGCTTTCTGTGCTGCCCGCCAAAAAGGACTGAGACATGGAGGAAGGTTTCGAGATCCCAGTCACCTATAAAGGCAAGGAGTTGCTCTTTCCCGCCAGCCTGGTATCCTTTGGATGGTCCCACCGCATTGAAGTGGATGTCTATGGCACCAGGGTTTCTTTCGAAAGGGATGACAACCGCGAATGGCGTGCCCTGATAGCACCCGAAGACCTGGAAGGGCATCCTAACGTTGACGTGCATCTGCTGATAGCTATTGGGGAAAGTATTGAAGAGATATTGAGGGGAGAGGGCAAGTAAAAAGTCAAAAGTCAAAAGTAAAAAGTAAAAAAATCCTAATTGCAAAGGTCGCCTGCATTCTAAACAGCTCCATTCTCACGCATCGCAAAAACTCTTAGAATTGAAGACTGGTGCAGCGCCTCATTGCCGGTATTCGATTACAATACCGTTTGTTAATCGAAGCGAGACGTCGGCAATTCAGCCTGAGAGAGCAAGTAAAAAGTAAAAAGTAAAAATTAAAAAACTGTAAATCGAAAGCCGCCTGTATGCATTAAAATGCTTCAACTTCACTAGACTCAAAAACACTTCGAACTTAAGACTCGTCAAGCCTCATTGCGGAATTTCGATTACTTCAAGGTTTAATTGTGCTGATTTACGTCGGCAATTCAGCGCCTGCAGTATCTCCGCATAGCACGTGTTCGATCAATAGGCATCAAACAATATGTAATACTAATTGAACTCTAAAGGAATGCCTGAAATCCAAATGTATCAAGCTCCAAGTAGTAAAGACCGTTGTGCGCTGGCCCGGCAAACTATGCGGAGCAATTAGTTTGCCTAGACCTTTTGGTTCCTTTTGGGGCTATGCCAAAAGGAACTCGCCGAAGGCACCAACATCCGCCATGGCAGGAAAGGTGCCCTTTTTTTTGCCTGCCCCGAAGAGCGCAGCGGAACTCGGGGGTTACTTTTTTGAGCAAACAACTGCGAAGCACCTCAGCGAGACACATAAAGAAATAAAAAACCACGAGCTAAAAAGTGACTCGCCGAAAGCACAAGCCTCAATCATCACAACCCCTACAAGGTTATTAAAAACCGTGATTTGTCTGAATACCATACCATCTGCTCATAAAAACACTCAACCTTCCCTCATACTTCGTTACTCTTGTAAAACCCAATTACCCACCGCATTCAACAATACAAATATGCCACAAGGATATATTACTTTTTACTCTTTACATTTGATTCAATCCTTCAAAACATATGAATCCAATAAAGGTTTTAGTAGTTGGTTGCGGAAACATGGGCGCTTCACATGCGCGCGCCTACCATGAACTGGAAGGCTTTGAAATAGCTGGCCTGGTATCAAGAGGAGATAGCAAGATGCGGGTCAATAATGCATTGGGCGGGAGCTACCCACTATTTGAAAACATAGAGGAAGCATTAAATGCTACCCAACCAGATGCTGTTTGCATTTCTACTTATCCCGATACCCATGAACAATATGCCATCCTGGCCCTGCAACATAGCTGTCATGTATTCATTGAAAAGCCCATTGCCGATAGTGTAGCCGGCGCTGAAAGGGTAGCCGAAGCCGTGTTACGATCAGGGAAGAAACTGGTGGTAGGATATATATTGCGACACCATCCTTCCTGGCAACGATTCATTCAAATAGCTCAACACCTCGGTAAGCCCCTGGTGATGCGTATGAACCTCAACCAACAAAGCCATGGCTATATGTGGACCGTGCACCAGAACCTGATGAAAAGCCTAAGCCCTATTGTGGATTGTGGTGTTCATTACATTGATGTCATGTGCCAGATGACACGCTCAAAACCATTACAAGTATATGCCATTGGGGCCAGGTTAACAGAGCACATTCCTGAAGACAATTACAATTACGGCCAGTTGCAGATAAGGTTTGAAGATGGCTCCGTGGGGTGGTATGAAGCAGGCTGGGGACCCATGATCAGCGAAACTGCTTTTTTTGTAAAGGATGTGATAGGACCCAGGGGATCTGTTTCTATTGTGGCCAAAGGGGCCGGGGGGACCGGGCAATCCGACTCAGTGGAATCACATACCAAAACAGAATCCATCCGGCTGCACCATGCCATGATCAACCAGCAAAATGAATTTACTCATCCCGACGAATGGATCAACCTGGAAGACGAACCTGGCCACCAGGAATTATGCAATCGCGAGCAATTATTCTTTCAAAAAGCCATTTGGGAAGATCTCGATCTCACAGAACACTTAGATGATGCAGTGAACAGCCTGCGCATCGCCTTCGCCTGTGATGAATCGGTAAGGACGGGAAGAGTGGTTGATTTAGTCGGGAGACCATAGTCAAAAGTCTGGAGCCAGGGAATAGCCACAAAGTCGCGGGGTCGCAAAGTTTCGCGAAGAAAACCGGAAGGTATAACCTCGCGCTTCGTGAACCGCGGTGTCGCTTACCGAATGATTCCATCCCTTCCTCATTAATCATTCTAAGCTTATTCATAATAGTTCTCTCTCCCTTGAAAATTGAGCATTGAATATTGATTATTGACCATTATCTAGCCACCGACCTAAGAAAAGTCTGCCAAATATAAACCCTCTCCAACCTAACACTTCGAAATTCAATGTTCCTTGTTCGATATTCGATATTCTCCTCCTCTCATTAAACCTTTCCCTTCAACACCCATCCAATCATCCTGCTCTGTCCATTCGGTATTCATAGACATTGTAAAAAAGCGAGGCCGGATCTTTATCCGGCCTCTTTGTTTGGCCGGAAAATTTTCCCGGCCCTACATGCTTACTCTTTATATATGTAATATGTAAGATTTAATATTTAATATTTGGGTTGACCTACAGATTTCATTTTCCTACTTCATCGGGCTTCCTTATCAACAAACCAACCAATCAAGACGCCCTTCCAACTTGTCCCTCCCTTGAGCATTGAAATTGATCATTAGCATTACTAACCATCCACCTAAAAAAAGACTGCTATCACAACGCCTCTCAGTCCTAAACCTCCTTCGACATTCGATATTCCTTGTTAGATATTCAACATTCTGCTTCTTCTCTTCCCTGAGCATTGAACATTGATTATTGATCATTCATGCAGCCATTGACCTAAGAAAAGCCCGCTATCAAAATGCTTCTCCAACCTAACCCTTCGACATTCAACATTCCTTGTTCGATATTCGACATTCTGCTTCCTCTCTTCCCTGAACATTGAACATTGAAAATTGATTGTTGATCTTTTACTAACCATCGACCAAAGAAAAGCCCGCAATCCAAATACCTCTTCGTCCTAAAGCTGCTTCAAAATTCAACATTCCTTGTTCGATATTCGACATTCTGCTCCTCTCTTTCCCTGAACATTGAGCATTGAGCATTGATTATTGATCATTATTCAACCCTCCACCTGCAAAAAGACTGCATTCAAAATGCCTCTTCGACCTATAGCTCCTTCGCAATTCGACATTCCTTGTTCAATATTCGACATTCACATCCTCCACCTCCACCCTCATCGCCTTCAGCCCCCTGATTCCCTGCATCTCATCCAGCTCCAGCATCTCCAGTCCTTCTTTCAGTATCTTCTTCTTTTGCAAAAACATGATGTATTCCCTGTACTCATCTGCTTCTTTCTGGTTGCTATATACCAGGGCTATTTTGCCCGGCTGGGTCAGCCGCTCCCCTGTGTTACGCACCAATGCCTTGTCCAGTCTTTTCTTGATGATCTCATAGCGGATATTATAAGAACCTTCCACGTCAAAGCGGCGCTCATCCCTGCGGAAGCTGATGGCAATAGGCTGGCTTTGCACCAGGATCAACTGGGTGGTGAGCAGCGGGATTTTTAAAGATGGCAAAAGCCTTTGTGTTTTTAGGGTGGCACTGGCCATGCATTTCAGCTGCCATAGCCGGATGTTCTTTAAATAAAACAGGTCAAAAGGCTTGGAAGGGAATATGGACTGCCCTATGTAAATATTGTATTCAATGCCATCGGTGCGGTACTTCTCAAAATAGTGGGGAAAGGCTTGCTGTATGGATTCCTGCTCATGTTCAAGGCAGTGCATCACGGTAGTATTGATCTGCATGAGGCTTTCCTCGTAATCCAGCCTGTTCTTATACAAGGGACCATTAGTATTGCCCACCAGTTCAAAATACTCCCTGATCCTGGGTGCTGCCAATTCATAATTGTTTTGCAAATGCACAAACAGAGGTTCCAGTTCCTGGTGCAGGTATTCATTTACGCAGATCTCTTCTTCTGCCGTCAGAGCATTCTCCAGCGAGGCCAGGAAGTTATCATTTTTAAAGGCTAATCCTTCCAGCAGGGGCAGGTGCAGCAGTCCTTGCAATTCGCCCAATATGGTTTCCACCAGTTCCAGTTGCACGCTCAGGTCTTTTTGAATAGCCAGGCTGCGTTGCAGGGAGGAATTGCGGATATCGATGGCGCCGTAAAGGGGGTAGACATTTTCAAAAACCACCTGGCAACGCAGGGGCTCAGTTTCGTGCTTGCGAAGGTGATCCCAGGCTACCTCGGCAAATTTCCATTCCACTGACTGTTGCAAGGCAGTGAATTTTTCCTTGATCAGGTGATCAATGCGAACCTGGAAGTTATCCCTTGATTTGAGCAGGGCCAGTGACAGCAGGGGGATGGCAGGTTCCAGCCTGTCCACCGTATGGTGAGTAAGAAGTCCTTTAATAGGAGAAGCCAATTCCAGTACGCCTATCAGGCCATCACTGTTTTGTATGGGATAATTTATAAAGCTTTGGGCACCCTGGCGGAACACCTCATTCATGAAGGGCGCCACATCCAGTATGTCACCTCCAAGGTTGCTGATGGCTAACGGAGAAGGATATTCGCGCAGGAAGTCGGTGTACTTGCGAAACTGCACCAGGCTTTCAGGGTCATCATTCAGCCATTGTTTCATCACCAGCCCATGCTGCCCTGTAGCCTCGTCCAGCACATACTGGTCATTGATCTTTACAAAGGGCACCAGTCCCACCTCCACATCATGCAGGCCTACTAATGTCTTCACGCATCGTTTCAATCCACCGATGGCGGCTTCGTCGAATGCATTTCCATGAAGCAGGATCTTCCGCATGGTTTCCAGTGACTCACTTAGCGTTACATCTTCTGCTACCCACACGGCAAATCCTTCGGCCCTGAATAGGTGCAGAGGCATGGTGGCCAGTTGTTTCTCAAGGTCAAGAATGCGGAAGGTGTTCAGGCACACAGCACAATCCTGCAGAGGAGGCAATTCACCCTGCAAATGGAGTTGTATAAAGCGACGATCATAGTGGATGCGGTAATAGCGCATCATGCCCGTTTGCGGATCTGCCACGGGATACACCAACTCTGGTTTTTCATTCAGCCTGATACCATAAAAGGTCTCAAGCACCTGGTCGTACACAAGGGAGCATTGTATCGCTTTCAACTGTGTGTAATCCAAACCTTCCGGTAACAGCAACTCTGTTTCATCAGCATTAAAGAACAATTGCCTGAACTGGTCCGAATAATGAAATACGCTCAATTTATAGGGAGGCGCCAGCGCATAGTTGCTTTTTTCCTGGTTGTCCACAATGGGGAATAAGGAGGTGCTCAGTAATTCCATCAACCCTTCCTGCTCCTGCAACAGGGTAGGGTCCTGTATGCTTTCCAGTAAGTAAGGGTGGCTCTCCAGTTGTTTCACCAGGTAGTTATACAGTTGCTCCCTGGCGCCAGATACAAAGGAGCGCTTTTCTTTTAAATACTGAATAAAGGGCTGAAAAGAGATGGCGCTATTCAATGAGGGAATGCGTCCCGTGAATTTTTTCCCGGCAGCCAGCAGCTTCGACTTTTTTACAGGTTGCAATACAGGTATCTCGTCCAGCATACCAAATGGTTTTCGCTGACTCGAAGGTGGCAGAAGTGGCTGGTATAAAGTTACACAATCAGGTGGGCATTGCGCATGGAAATCTTTACCTGTGCAGCATTTGATGGATTTGGATGCTGAGCTGTGGAAAAGAATATGGGAGGTGGTTGGAAGGCAAAATTTAAAATGTAAAATGAAAAATGTAAAAAGGCCTGGGCTTGTTTCTGTAACGTGCTGATGCTGGGTGGCTGTATATTAGAGTCGGGCTGTATGCAGGCGCTTGCATGTATGCTTATTGCAGTGTTTTGGCTGGGCCATGTGGCAGCTGTCCTAAGTTGACCAGGAAGACCCCAGGTTTCTGCTCTTTCAAAAACAACTACTATAAAACCATTTTGCATTCATCTCTAAACCAGGCATCGCCTCAGCCGAATGGTTTCTCTTAATAAGACATTAGGAAAAATACAATAAATAAAATGACCGGTCACCCTCTAGTACTAAGAGGGCTGTTCCAGAACTATTTTACCAATGAACTATATTAAATAAGAATACCCTGCATTAATAGTCTACATTTAGCTGATAAAACGCATGAATGAGTGTAGATATCAGTAAGCTATTACAGAAAAAAAAGAAAAACATATTAGAGAATTGGATGACCCTTCAATTGGAAGACAATACCTTAAGGGAAGACCTGATGAGCAATGAAGACCTTCGGGAGCAATCTGAAGAACTGCTCAATGCCCTTTTAAAAAATATTACGGATCATAATATGTCAGCTAGCGAATCCCTGGCCTTTGAGGAAGTCAATGAGATCATTTCAGGTATCTCTATTTCGAGGGCACGCCAGGGGTTTACGCCAAGAGAAACCGGTCTCTATGTATTCAGCCTGAAGGAGGCCTTACAGAAGGCATTGGAAGAGGAGTTCAAGAACGACCCTCAGAAACTATACAATTCCAGCTTGCAGGTAAGTAAGATGATGGATGATCTGGGCATCCTCACCTTTGAGACCTTCATCAAGGGAAGAGAGGAAGTGATACTGCGCCAGACCGACGAGATCACGGAGATCTCTACCCCGGTCATACAGGTATGGGAAGGCATTTTAGCACTGCCTATCATTGGTAC
>JAEZLJ010000179.1 GCA_023415275.1 Bacteroidota bacterium | reverse complement strand
GATATATTCAATAAGCTGGAAGCCGCTGATACCCTTCTATCTAAAAATACCAGTATTGCTGCATCCAGCGATCCTGTATTTAACGGGAGAGTTTCCCTGTGGCGCAAATTTGGAAATTCTTTATACTTAAGACTGCTCTTAAGACTCTCCGGAAAAGCTGAAGTTTCCCAGGATGTTATTGCTAAAATGAAGGAAATCGTTAACGACCCTGTCAAATATCCTATCATGAGCAGTAATGATGAATCAGCAATACTGAAATGGACCGGCGTAGCACCTTACACTTCACCGTTATTGACTGTAAGAGAGCAGGATTTCAGGGCGCCTGGTATTGCCAGTTTCTTTATAGACAACCTGGCTATTTGGAATGACCCACGTATTGATTTAGCATATGGTAGTGGCACACCAACAAAAACTAACCGTTGGGCCATAGCCCCATACCAGGGTGCCTTTGAAGGATTACCAAGCGGTTATGCTATTGGCGACAACCCGGTAAGAAAATCCTATTTCTATTCCACTTCAAATAATGGAAATACAGGACCCAGTTTGGCTACAGAGCCCCTTGCAGGTATGATAATGAATTATGCAGAACTGCAATTCATATTAGCAGAAGCTGCTGCAAAAGGTTTCATTGATGGCTCTGCAGAAACCTATTATAACAAAGGGGTAGAAGCCAGTATCAAATTATGGATACCCACATGGCCGGTTGCTGTTACAGATTATTTAGCCTCAGCCGATATGCTATGGAATGAAGGGGCTACCCTTGATGAAAAAATGGAGAAGATCCATTTGCAAAAATATTATGCTTTGTTCCTGGTAGACCTTCAACAGTGGTTTGAATACCGCAGAACAGGACATCCAGTATTGCCAAAAGGTTCTGGTCTGAGAAATAATGGAGAAATGCCAGCCCGTATGACCTATCCGGTATATGTGCAATCTACGAATCCAACCAACTATAAAGCTGCTGTTGCTGAACAAGGCCCGGATCTGATCTCAACAAAAGTTTGGTGGCAAAAACCATAATAAACATTCATTCATTACCAGTATAAAACATAATCATACTAAAATGAAAAAAATATTAGCATATTCCTTCTTATTCATTTCCATTGGAATGATATGGGGATGTAAAAAAGGAAATTATCCCGGGGCGAGAATAAGTCCATACATGTCCATATTTGACATCCGGGGCATCTATAAAGGGAAAGAAGTAACGCTGACCACAGACAATATGTTGGGATCTGATAAGATTGCGGCCGTTGTAGTGTCAGATCATTCCGGTGGTAATGCACCTGCCGGTCTTTTAGTGGTGCAGGATAGCCGAAGGCTGTCACAATTAAGAGGTATCTCTATTCCGATTGGAGAGGCTGTTAATGACTATATGCCTGGAGATTCTGTGATCATTACAGTTACAGGATCTGTACTAAAAAGAGAAAATGGCATTCTTCAATTGACCGGAATTAGTAATAGTGCCATTACAAAAGTGGCTTCCGGGATTAATGTAGAACCACTGGGTGTTAACACGAAAGATGTATTGGCGAATCCGGACCTTTATGAAAGCACACTGGTATCAGTTACAAAAGCAGGATTTGATCCTTCCTTACCAGCTGGTACTACCTATGCCGGAGATTTGGTTATAAATGATGGGTTTGGAAACATCAATTTACATACGGAAGCAGGGGCGGAATTTGCCAATGATCCCATACCATTTCTTTCCAACTTTACCGGAATACTTTTTCCAGGTACTGACAGCATACCGCAATTATGGCCTCGTACCAAGAATGATATTGTGATATTGAGCGCTACAGCTCCTAAAATTGCACCGGTTGTCATTACGGGATTCCTAGCCGATCCTACTGGAACCGATGCTAATTATGAGTATATACAATTAATGGCTACAAAAAATATTGACTTTGCAGTGACACCTTTTTCCGTGGTCACCACTAACAATGCTGGTTCAGCCACTCCTTTAGGTTATCCTGCCAATGGATGGGCAACAGGAGACTTAAGGACCTATAAAATAAACCTTACATCAGGAACCGTACAAAAAGGCAAGTATTTTTATGTAGGCGCCAATAAAAATATCTGGGGAGCCAATTCTACTGACATCAGTTCCTCCATGTGGTTTTCTAAAATGTATTCTACAGATCCAGGAGATGGCTTTGGTACCAAAACAAATAACCTGCTTGCCAATAGTGGTAACGCAGCCGGTATAGCAGTGTTTGACAAAATAGATGTGGATGAGACTACAGTGCCGGTAGATGTAATCTTTTATGGGGGTAATGGAAGCCTTTATACAGCAGGACCTCCGGCAAAAGGATACCGCATTACCAATACGGATTATTATGATACCTCCAACCCGGCGACACAGGAAGATCAGCCATTTTATGCTATGGGTTCCAATAAAAACAAGTTAGGATTCCCTGTAGCTGCCAATTACGCACAACTTGGAGGAACGTATAATAAGACCTCAGGCAGATGGACATCTGCAAGAACACTCCATAATATTGTACTTACTTCAACATCAATGGTTAGTGAAATTGAAGGTGCTACCATAATTGAAGAATAACTAAAGCATCTTTAATCTACTTTTTAATAATTATATTTCTTTAGACATCAATAGCCGGGTTAATTGAATGATCAATTAACCCGGCCAATTAAAATCCAACATGAAAAGAAGACTTTTCATTCAGAACATGGCCTGGTTAACAGGTGGCGTATTGGCAGGTTGCAGCAAAAAGCTATACGGTTCTTCAGATACTTCCAACCTAATAAAGGGTTATGTAAAGTCCGGCGGTAAAGGCATATCCAATGTAGTAGTCAGTGATGGATACAACCTGGTATTGACTGATAATAAAGGGAGATATGAATTTGAACAACATCCTCAAGCAACGGCTGTTTTTATATCTTCTCCTTCTGGCTACACTTTTACTGAAGAAAAAGGAATTGCAAGACATTATCACCTGCTACAAACTGCGTCCAACAAACAGGCATTAAATTTTGAATTGCAACCTCTGGATAAAGATGACAATGAACACCAATTCATCATATGGGCTGATCCACAGGTGAAAAATCTTACAGATGTGGAGAAGATGATGACCCAGTCGGTGCCTGATGTTCAAAAGATCGTTGCCTCGGCCGGAAATGGTGCCCTGATCCATGGGATCACAGTAGGAGATATAGTTTGGGACGAACACAAGCATTTTGCTGATTATGATGTAGCGGTTGGCAAAATGGGAATACCATTCTTTCAATGCCTGGGAAACCATGACATGGATTATAACAAAGGGGGAGATGAGACCTCGGATGATACCTTTCAGCAGAAATATGGTCCAACCTGGTATTCATTCAACAGGGGCAAGGTTCATTACGTGGTAATGGATAATGTCAGATACCTGGGCAAGGACAGGGATTATGATGGTTTTATACCACCACACCAGTTGGACTGGTTGCAAAAAGACCTGGCTTTTGTTCCAAAGGAAAACCTGGTGATTGTATGCCTTCATATTCCTGTGCATAGTGGCGTTAAAAATAACACTGACCTATATGCGTTACTCCAGGATAGAAATGTTCATATCATGTCGGGCCATACACATTACCATCGAAACGTAATCAGGGAAAACATCTATGAACATAATCATGGCACTGTATGCGGCGCATGGTGGACAGGACCTATATGTGAAGATGGCACTCCTTGCGGATATGGGGTGTATAAGGTAAAGGGAACAGAATTAAGCTGGCATTACCAGGCCACCGGCGAATCTGCGGATTTTCAGCATAAATCTTTTATTACTGATTATGATGCCAATCAAAAGCAATTACAGGTCAATATCTGGAACCATGATCCGGCCTGGAAAACAGAATATTTTGTAGATGGCCAAAGTAAAGGGGAGTTAGAGCAATATTCAGGATATGATCTTCAAGCTTATAATTCCTTTCTTGGCCCGGACCTCCCTAAACCACGCGGTTTTGCTGAACCTAAGAAGACGGAACATTTATTTAAAGCACTGATCCCAGCCCAAAGCAAAACAGTCGTAGTAAAAGCAACCGACCGTTTTGGTAAGGTGTATGAATCAACTGTTACAATATGAAACTATGAAAATGAAAACTCTTTACGTTTTATTCCTGCTGTTAACTTCATCTCATGCATTTACCCAGCAATTAAAATGGGATAGTACTTTCAGACCGGCGAGTTATTCTTTAAAGGTGGGTCAGTTTAAAAGCTTTGCCAACAGTAATAATGATATTATATTTCTTGGGAATAGCATCACAGCAGGCACTGACTGGAATGAGTTGCTAGGTCTTTCTAATGCCCGGAACAGGGGGATATCAGGTGATATAACCTTTGGTGTGCTCGAAAGGCTTGACGAGGTCATAGAAGGTCGTCCTGCCAAGGTTTTCATTTTAATTGGCATCAATGATATTTCAAGAAATATTCCGGATAGTGTGATAATAAGCAATTACCGTAAAATGGTGGAACGGATTCAAGCCGGTAGTGCCGCCACTAAAATCTATCTGCAAACACTATTACCGGTAAATAATGAATTCACACAGTTTAAAAATCATTACAATAAAGATGCGCATATTGCGTATGTCAATGCTGCAATCAGGCAGCTTGCCAAAGAATGCAAAGTGAACCTGATTGATCTGAATCCGAATTTCCAGGATGCCAACGGTAAACTGGATAAAAAATTTACAGAGGACGGGTTGCACCTCGACATCGAAGGATATAAAGTTTGGGCATCCATTTTAAAGAAAGGCAATTACTTAAAATAATCTTATGAAGCATATAGTTTCTTATATGACCATAGCATTGCTGGCATTTTCCTGCTCAGGCACCAAACAGGTAACAGGAAATAAACCTGGTAAGGTAACTTTCCCTTCTTTTGATAAAGAAGCGCATAGGGGAGGCAGAGGGTTGATGCCCGAAAATACCATTCCAGCCATGCTGAATGCTATTGACCTGGATGTAACCACGCTTGAAATGGATACGCATATTACCAAAGACAATAAGGTGGTGGTATCTCACGATCCCTATTTCAATGAGAATTTTAGCACGACACCGGAAGGAAATACATTAACGAAAACAGAAGCTTCAAAGAGATTGCTGTACACAATGACTTATGACAGCATCCAGAAATATGATGTTGGATTGAAACCTTATGCAGCTTTTCCCCGGCAAAAGAAAATAGCAGTACATAAGCCCCTTTTAAGCGACCTGCTGGATGCAACAGAAAAATATGCCGGGGGTAAGGGAAAGGTCATGTTTTATAATATTGAGATCAAGTCGAAGCCGGAGAATGACGGGAAAAAACATCCCCCTGTGGAATCATTTGTTGATCTTGTCATGGAAGTGATCCTGCAAAAAGGAACCCAGGCACGCACTGTCATCCAGTCTTTTGATCCCAGGGCATTGCAGGTAATGCATCGGAAATATCCTTCTGTAGCCACTTCCTTACTTATAGAGGATAATGATAAACGTTCATTGGATGAACAGTTACAGCAATTGGGTTATACACCATATGTGTATAGTCCTCATTTCTCATTGGTCACTTCACAACTGGTCCAGCAATGCCGTTCCAGGCAAATGAAACTGGTGCCCTGGACCATTAATACGCTGGATCAAATGCAACAGTTAAAGAACACTGGTGTAGATGGCATTATTACTGACTATCCAGATCTGTTCGACCAATTAAAATAATCTATTACACACATCAGCGATCGTAATGTTTCGTTCTATCCTTTTATTTCTCGTATTCATATGCTTATCTGAAAGGTTAATTGCCCAGTTAGCACCTATTGTTATCGAAACGGCAAAAACCAGTATTGTTTATAAGATAAAGAAAAACGGGAGGATGTACCAGGCATACCTGGGAGAGAAATTAAATGATACCAGTGATTATGCCTCATTACCAGATACAAAGAACGAGGCCTACATCGGGGGAGGCATGGAAGATCTGTTTACCCCTGCTATACAGGTGGAGCATTCGGATAAAAATCCTTCATTAGAGTTGCATTTCCAATCAATGAATGTAAAGCAACCAGATAAGAATACAACGGTTACTTCTATATTGTTGAAAGATCCAAAATATTCCTTTGAATTAACCTTGAACTTTGCAGCGTATTACCAGGAAAATATTATAAAAACCTGGACAGAGATCAGCAACAAAGAGAAGGGTAGTGTACGCTTGCAAAATTATGCCTCATCTCTGTTGCATGTAAATGCGCAGCAATATTGGTTAACCCAATTTCATGGGGACTGGGGCATGGAAGCCAGGATGGAAGAAACCCAATTAACTGCAGGCATTAAAGAAATTGATTCCAAATTGGGAACACGGGCTAATAAATTTCTTTCGCCAATGTTCCTTTTATCTATAAACACACCTGCCAGGGAAAACTCCGGAGATGTACTTGCAGGCACACTTGCCTGGACTGGTAATTATAATTTGCACTTCGAGATCGACAATACTAATTCCCTGAGGATACTAACCGGAATCAATTCTTATGCTTCTGACTATGAACTTAAGGCTGGTGCCCGGTTTGTAACACCTGCTTTTATATTCACTTTTTCAACACATGGTAAAGGGGATGCATCGCGTAATATTCATCAATGGGCAAGGCATTATGGCATCATGGATGGCGACCGTACACGTTATACACTGCTGAATAACTGGGAAGCTACAGGCTTTAACTTCACCCAGGATACGTTGGTGAACTTATTTGATAATGCATCCAAACTGGGGGTGGATCTTTTCTTGCTTGATGATGGATGGTTTGGCAATAAATATCCACGTAATAATGACAAGGCCGGGCTGGGAGACTGGCGGGAGAATAAAGAAAAGTTGCCAGGTGGGATAGGTTACCTTATTAAAAATGCAGAAAGTAAAGGTGTGAAGTTCGGTATATGGCTGGAGCCGGAGATGGTAAATCCGAAAAGTGAATTGTATGAAAAGCACCCCGAATGGATCATCAAATTACCTAACAGGGATGAAAATTACCAGCGCAACCAATTGGTCCTGGACCTGACCAATCCACGGGTACAGGATTTTATATTCCACATGGTGGATAATATGCTTACTTCCAATCCACAATTGGCCTATATTAAATGGGATTGCAACCGCACCATGACCAATAGTTATTCCAGCTATTTAGGCAACAAGCAATCGCACCTGTATATTGATTATGTGCATGGATTATACAGCATATTGGAACGACTGCGAAGCAAACATCCGCACCTGCCAATGATGCTTTGTTCAGGAGGTGGAGGACGAACAGATTATGGAGCCTTAAAATACTTTACTGAGTTTTGGCCGAGCGATAATACTGATGGATTGGAAAGGGTGTATATACAATGGGGCTATTCTTATTTCTTCCCTGCAATGAGTGTTTCCAACCATATCACTTCATGGGGAAAGCAATCCTTGAAATTCAGGACAGATGTGGCCATGATGGGAAAACTGGGATATGATCTTGATATCAAAGAGCTGAAACCTGAAGAACTTGAATTTAGCCAGGCTGCAGTAAAAAATTATAAGCTTATCAGCCCCATTATATCGTATGGTGATTTATACCGGCTGATCTCGCCTTATAATGAGAACAGGGCAGTGCTGATGTATGTTGACAGTATGCAAAACAAAGCTGTTGTTTTTAATTATAACCTGAATACCCGTTTTGGTGAGCCGCTTGATGAAGTAAAATTGCAGGGACTTGATGCTAATAAAAGGTATAAGATCGAAGAGATCAATGTAATGCCTGGGTCTAAACCTGCAACCATGTATCATGAAAAGATCTATAGCGGTGATTATCTTATGAAGGTTGGATTACAATTCAATAAGGGAAGACCAATACCATTAAGCAGTACTGTCTTGCAGCTCACTGCTCAATGATTTTAAGAAATAAGTATTGTTTGAATATTCTGAAATAACAACGTACCATTATAAAATTTTTTAAGAAAGGACATGTCACAATACATCTTATCGTTTGACCAGGGAACCACCAGCTCCAGGGCCATAGTATTCAATAAGCAGGGAGAAGTCGTATCTGTTGCACAAAAAGAGTTCACCCAGTTCTTCCCCGAGCCGGGATGGGTAGAGCATGACGCTAACGAGATCTGGTATACGCAATTAGGCGTTGCAGCGGAAGCAATAGTTAAGGCCGGACTTTCCACGCAGAACATCGCTGCCATTGGAATTACCAACCAGCGGGAAACAACGGTTGTTTGGGATCGTACTACCCATCAGCCTATTTATAAAGCCATTGTATGGCAGGACAGGAGAACTGCATCCTATTGCGATGAACTGAAGAAACAGGGTTATGCAGAAGATATTCAAAAACGCACAGGCCTGATCCCCGACGCTTATTTCTCTGCCACCAAGGTCAAATGGATATTGGATAATGTAGAAGGGGCCAGGGAAAAAGCCGGCAGGGGAGATCTCTGTTTTGGTACCGTGGATGCCTGGTTGCTATTCAAGCTCACCAATGGAAAAGTGCATGCCACAGATGTTACCAATGCTTCCCGTACCATGTTGTATAATATCAACACCTTGCAGTGGGATGAAAAGATGCTGAAACTATTTGATATTCCTGCAGCTATGCTTCCCGAAGTACGCTCCAGTAGCGAAGTTTACGGTTATACTAACCAGGTGCTCACTGGTGTGAACATTCCTATAAGTGGTATAGCAGGAGATCAGCAGGCTGCACTTTTTGGTCAGATGTGCACGCAGCCAGGCATGGTAAAGAATACCTATGGCACCGGTTGTTTTATGTTAATGAATACAGGCACACAGCCCATCTTATCTAAAAATAATCTATTGACTACCATTGCCTGGAAAATAGGTGATACCACACACTATGCATTGGAAGGTGGGGTTTTTATTGCCGGGGCAGTGGTCCAGTGGCTCCGGGATGGGTTAGGAATAATAAAGAGTTCCGGAGAGATAGAAAAGCTGGCTTCCTCTGTGGAAGATAATGGAGGGGTTTATTTTGTGCCTTCATTTGCAGGACTGGGGGCACCTTACTGGAACCAGCATGCCCGGGGTACTATGATGGGGATTACCCGTGGTACCACTGCAGCGCATATTGCACGGGCTTCCATTGAAAGTATTGCCTTTCAAACCATGGATGTATTGCAGGCCATGAATGCAGATGCAGGCATTGCTATCAAACAAATAAGAGTAGATGGCGGTGCTACGGTCAATGATCTACTCATGCAATTTCAAAGTGACATGCTGGGATGTGCGGTGATACGGCCACGGATAACCGAAACCACGGCGGCAGGAGCTGCTTACCTGGCAGGTTTGGCAGTTGGCCTTTGGAAAGACCTGTCGGAAATTGAACAGTACTGGAAAGAAGAAAGAACATTTGAGCCAGCCATAGAAACAGGCATACGTCAAAAGCAAATACAAAAATGGCACACTGCAATTAAGGCGGCCCAGGTGTGGGGCGAATTGGAAAACTAATCATCAAACCTTCATATGTCAATATTCATATCTGAACTCATTGGAACGGCATTGCTCATTATTTTAGGTAATGGAGTGGTGGCGAACGTAGTACTTAACAAGACCAAGGGTAATAACAGTGGTTGGATCGTCATCACTTTTGGTTGGGCTATAGCAGTTTTTGTTGGAGTATTTGTGGCAGCCAAAACCAGCGGCGCCCATCTGAATCCTGCCATCACTTTAGCCTTTGCCTACCTGGGTAAGATCAGCATTGACACTATACCATTATATCTTGGGGGCCAACTTATTGGGGCCATGGCAGGTGCTTTTATTGTGTGGCTGACTTACCAATTACATTTTAATGCTACAGAAGACCAGGCTTCAAAACTGGCTTGCTTTGCTACCATACCGGCCATTCGAAATACCACGCATAACCTGATCAGTGAGATAATTGGTACTTTCATCCTGGTCATCAGTGTGCTTTATATGGCTTCCCCTGATAACAGCCTGGGTGCCCTGGATGCATTGCCTGTGGCGCTGTTGGTATTAGGCATAGGATTAAGCCTTGGAGGTACAACAGGATATGCAATCAATCCAGCCAGGGATCTTGGCCCACGCATCATACATGCTATTTTACCAATGAAAAATAAGGGTACCAGTGACTGGAGATATAGTTGGATACCTATCGCCGGTCCGGTAGTTGGGGCTTTATTGGGGGCCATCGTGTTCAATGCCATCCATAATCTATAAGATAATTTTAAATAGGTATATGATAGCTGTTAAAGTTGAACTGTATTATCAATTCAGAATCCTGCCTTTAAGGTATTTGATAACAGGTCTCGCTGGAACCCAAACCTTTAAATTTACAGGATGAGCAGTAAAAGCAGAGATAAGGATTCTTACCTGAAACAATATCCAGAAGCTAAAAGATGGCTGAACCAATGTATAGTTTGTCAATCTTTAGGCTATAAGCCAGAAATGCCAGATAAAATTACTCCAGGATATTTAGCAGAAAACTTACGGTCATTTCTTCCTGAACTGGCCGTAAATGACTTAAGTGTTTGCGAACAATGCCAACAGCATTTAGCTATATAACCCACAATCAAACTTCTCCAACAATTATTCACCATTTTTACGATTGAACTTCTGATATTTTACAGATTCGTAAAAAACTTCCAACAAGCTACCAAGTGATTCAAAAAGGATTTATAAAAGCCACAGCTCTCAATATATAAAAGCCTTATCAAATTTTCTACCGACCAAAAGGATAGAAGCCCCTCATAAAGACTTTACTAAAAGCACGTCTCTCTAAGAAGCAACTTATTATTATGTCTAAATAGGTTAGCCTTTGTGCGTGGCGGCTGTTTGTATTTTTTCTTCTATCAGCCTAACACCGATAGGTGTATAATCAAGCCATAGGCTTGAAAGTGGCAGGGTGTCATTGCTTCCCATTTCCCTGCAATGACGAAGCGGGGCTGATGAACAGAAGGTAGGCAACTTGTAAAGGGCATGATTGTATAAAAAGCGAAAACCCCAAATAGTAGAAACTGTTTGAGGTTCTTAATAAATTAAATTCCGATTTAAAATTAAAAAATTTAATCGGATGAATGAAGAATTAAAACTTAAATGTTTAGAAATTGCGAAGCAATTTTCAAACACTAATGAGGAACTTTTAGAAAACGCTGAAAAAATATTCAATTACATTAAGCAACTGAAATAGTAGATTCGTAAAATTTCAAAGTTGCTGTTGGAATATCCTTCATTTCAACTTGGTTTCTTTCTGTAACATACCAATAAACTCTTGTAGTTTCTGGGCCTGAAGGTTAAACGGTAAAGGCAGGACTACCAGATTTTAATTGAACAATGTCACCCGGTCGAAATGTTTCATTTGCCATTGGCTTAGATTTTAGTTAGTCGGAAAGATAAATAATTAGAAGAAAATATTAAAGTTCTTTGCAATTCATATTAGGCTTATTAAATTAGCGAATGCCAAAACTCTATGAGTACATTGGGTACGTTTTTTTATTTTATTCCGATGACCATAGACCAATTCACGTTCATGTACAGAAAGGTGACCAAGAAATGAAGGTTGAAATAGAGGATGAGCATTTTAAAAATGTTAATGATAAAGGCACATTTATTGTAACATTTAAGAAAGTTAAGGGCTGTCAAGTCTTTAATGGAAGGGAAAGGAAAGAAATAACATTGTTTATTAATGTTTTCAGAGAGGATATTGTAAAGAAATGGAATAGAGTTTTTATTGATAACAAGCAGGTTAGCTGTGACAAAGTCAATAAAAAATTAAAAAAGCAAAATGTTATTAGTAAATTATTAGGTTTGCAATAGAATGTATAAGGAGCATATAATAGTGAAACAGACAAATACTCATAACAGAGTAAAGGTTGAAAGAGCCACATACGTTGATGGCTATAGGCTACTTATTTCATTTACTGACCAAAAGCAGAAGATGGTTGATTTTGGAAATTTTCTTAAAGCAAAAGGACACGGGTTTCTTAGTAAGTATAAAAATCCTAATAACTTTAAGAAGTTTAAGATAGAGAATGGGAATTTGGTGTGGGGTAAGAATTGGGATATAATATTTCCAATAGACACTTTATACAGAGGATATATTGACTAATTGAATACCAAATGAGACGATATTAAAGCCTTCATAAATGGAGGCTTTTTTATTTCAGTCAACCTCTCCGAAATTATCTACGGCCTAATAGATTCTCAATAAGGTATGTAGTTACTGATTCTAATAATATCCAAATCATAAGGCTAATATACGCTCTCCAAAATTATCTACCCACCAAAAGGATAGAAGCCCCAGGTAAAGACTTTACTAATATCACGTCTCTCTGGAAGCAGAGCCAAGAAAAATACAAACATGCCCTGTGCAGCCTATTTAACATAATATAAATTATAGGCAAATATAGATGTCGCGAAATCCCTCTGTATAGCTGATCCGGCTTTAATTTCAAACCCCTAAATGATCCTGGCCCCGGAAAGACAGTCAAGAATCTTCCAATGGAAAAAACGGAGATTATTTATTACCAGAAGCTAATCACTTTTGATCTTTTCAAACATTGTAGTATTTACTAGTTCTGCTGTAGGCAAAGGAAGATCAATAATAAATTTAGCACCAACACCAATATCACTCGCCGCTGAAATATACCCATTATGTCTTTCCACGATCTTTTTACAAATGGATAATCCAACACCGCTGCCTTCAAATTCATGGTAACTATGCAACCGCTTGAATACGGTAAAAATATCACCGGCAAATTTGGGGTCAAACCCAATACCATTATCCTGTATGACAATGCGACCCAATTGCATATTCTGCCCGTTGGCCAATATTTTAGATTCGGAATAAATATGAATAACAGGATTCAAATGCTTTTTCCGGAATTTGAGGGAATTACTTACCAGGTTTTGAAATAGCTGCCGCATTTGACTGGATATACCCCAGATCTGTGGTAAATTATCAATTTTCACCTGGGCCTGGCTGCGCTCAATATCTACCTCCATATCATTCAATACCTCTGTAATGAGTTCCTCAAGATTGATGGATGAAAAATCTTCGCTATTGGAACTGTTCCTAGAAAATCGCAATAAATCATTGATAAGCAACTGCATCCGTTCTGAAGCCTTGACGATCTTAGACAGGCTTTTATCCATTTCATGGTCAATCACATTGCCATACTTTGTCAGTATCTTATCGCTGAAAACAAGGATCTTGCGCAATGGCTCCTGGAGGTCATGCGATGCTACATAGGCAAAACGGTCCAGTTCTTCAATTGTATTTTTCAATTGCTGGTTATTCTGCACCAGTTGTTGGTTCAGCAATCGCACTTTTTCTTCAGAAACCCTGCGTTCTTCTATCTCTTTTTCCAGTTTCTTATTGGCTGCAAGCAGATTTTTTTCATGATGGATCAATTGAGCTGTTTTCTTGTATAGATCCACGAAAACACTCACTTTATAACGCAACAGCTCAGGGTTGATCGGCTTATAAATAAAATCAACACCACCCATCTTATAACCTTCATACATTCTTTCCTCGCCCTGGTTATGAGCGGTAATGAATATAATTGGAATATGCTTAAGCTTTTCCCTTTGATAGATAAGTGAGGCCGTCTCAAAACCATTCATATCTGGCATCTGAACATCCATCAGGATCAGGGTAAAATCCTGTTCAGACAACAATATCTTCAGCGCAGCCCGGCCTGATGTGGCTTTCACAACTGTATAATCCTCCTGTTCCAGGATAGTTTCTATTGACAGCAGGTTATCTTCCCTGTCATCAACAGCCAGTATCTTTACAGGTCGATTATATACTACTTCTTCAGGTCTCTGTATTTCCATTGAATCTTTCCGTTAATGTATACTTTCCAGGCTATTCATTATTTATACAACCATACTCTCATCAGTGAAAGAAGCTGGTCTATTTTTACAGGCTTGGTAATATAATCAGATGCTCCTGCTTCAATACATTTCTCCCTGTCACCCTTCATCGCCTTGGCTGTGACTGCAATGATCGGAAGGTTGTTATTCTTATGCTCCCTGCGGATCTTCTGGGTAGTTTCATAACCATCCATTTCAGGCATCATGATATCCATTAATACCATTTCAATAGTTGGATTCTCCATCAAAATGTTAATGGCCTCCTGTCCGCTTTCAGCTGTAATGGTATTGATATTATAACGTTCAAAAGCCGTGGTCAGTGCAAACAGGTTTCTGACATCATCGTCCACAACAAGAATTGTTTTGTTGGTAAGCACATCTTCCTTAGAACGCAGATTCTCAATAATCTTTTGCTTCTCTGGCAACATATCCTTATGGTCAATATGCATATGCAGCACAGCTTCTTCCAGTAAGAGCTCCATGGAATTGAAATCTTTTAATAGAATCTTGTTGGCATATTGCTTTAATTGTGTCTTTTCTTTTGGTGAAAAATCCTTTGCAGAATAGATCAACACCGGTGTCATCTGGAACCGCTTGATATTATTGATCTCCTTTACAAAATCAAGCCCATTGATATCCGGAAGCATATAATCAACTATAATGCAATCATACAGATTTTCTGATATGAGTTGAAGTCCTTCGTTACCTGTAGCTGCAATGGTGATGTCAATCAGTTCTCCATTATCCATGATCCTGGCTATCTGTGAAGAGTCCATTTGGTTGTCCTCCACAATGAGCAGGTGCCTGGGTTTATGTAACTGGTATTGCACTATATCCTTAAATAGAATATCCAGGTCTTCATTCTTTAATGGCTTGAGGTTGAAGCTCCTGGCCCCGCGTTGCATGGCCAGCAAACGGTTTTCTTCACCGGAAATCAGGTGAACCGGTATGTGCCTGAAATTGATATCGTTTTTAAACAGGTCGAGCACTCTCCAACCACTGGCATCCGGCAATTTCACATCCAGGGTGACAGCAATCGGATTGTACTTATTGGTGAGTTCGAAAACTTCCCCAAAGCTTCCGGCAACCACCACCTTCAATTGCATTTCATGTGCCTTGTCGATCATGATCTTCGCAAAACGAAGGTCATCCTCCACCACCAGCACTACACGGTCATTTCCAAATATATTGTTCCTGTCGTCGCCTGTTTCATTTATGATCTCATTCAGCCCTTCCAGGTCTTTAGCTTCCACTTTAATGGTTGGTACTGACTGTATGGCCATATCCTCCGAAGTTTCAGCCAGTTTATACTCACTGATGGTTAAGCTGGATTGTTTTTCCTTCTTAATAATGGAAGGATTATAACTGATCGGCAGGAATAAGGTAAACGTACTTCCTGTTCCAGATTCACTTTCCAACTCAATAGAACCTCCTAAAAGGTCTGCCAAACCACGGCTGATGGAAAGTCCCAGGCCGGTTCCACCATACTTCCGGCTGGTTGAACCTTCGGCCTGCTGAAACGCCTCGAATATAATGTTCTGTTTATCTTTTGAAATTCCAATTCCGCTGTCCTTGATTTCAAAAGCTACCACGCGGCGGGCATTGTCCAGGCTGGCATTGCCGGGCTTCCAGTTTTTCCGGGCCTCGTAGATCTTTAACTGTACACCTCCTTTCTCCGTAAACTTAAAGGCATTGGAAAGCAGGTTCTTCAGGATCTGGTTTAACCTTTGAACGTCAGTTTCCATGGCATCCGGCAACTGGTTATCCACCTCAATACCAAATTTCAGGTTCTTACTCTCAGAAACGTGTTTGAATGTAGTTTCCACAAATGAGGTGATCTCGTTGAACCGTACGTTGATGAAATCAGTAGAAATATAACCTGATTCAATCTTCGACAGATCCAGGATATCATTGATCAGCTGAATAAGGTCGTCTCCGCAACTGTGAATGGTCTTGGCATACCGTACCTGTTTTTCGGACAGATTTCCTTCCCTGTTCTCGTAAAGTTGTTGGGCCAGGATAAGCAGCGAGTTCAATGGCGTACGCAACTCGTGAGACATATTCGCCAGGAACTCTGATTTATATTTAGATGTAAGCTGCAGCTGTTCCGCCTTCTCTTCCAACGACTTACGCGCTTCTTCCACTTCTTTATTCTTAGCTTCCACCTCTTCCTTTTGTTTCACCAGCAGGTGTGCCTTATCTTGTAATTCTTCGTTCGTCCTTCTTAATTCTTCAGTCAGGGATTGGGACTGTTCCAATAATTCCTCCGTTCTGGAGTTGGCTTCAATGGTGTTCAATACGATACCAATGGACTCGGTCAACTGGCCAAGGAAATCCAGGTGGGTTTCACTGAATTCATCAAATGATGCCAGTTCTATCACCGCTTTGATCTGGGTCTCAAACAGTACAGGCAACACAATTACACTGGCCGGGTTGGACTCACCGAGACCGGAACTGATCCTTATATAATCTTTAGGAACATTGTTTAGCAGTATCCTTTCTTTCTGCACAGCCACCTGGCCTACCAGGCCCTGGCCTAAAGAAAACTCCTTATTAATAGTTAACTCATCATTAAATGCATAGGCAGAGAACAACTTTAGTTTTTTATTCTGCTCATTTTCGTCCTGCTCCAGGATATAGAACATACCCTGTTGAGCATTTACCACCTGTGCCAATTCTGACAGAATCCTCCGGGTTACGGTATTAAGGTCTTTTTGACCTTGAAGCATTTGGGTAAACTTGGCAAGGTTTGACTTTAACCAGTCCTGTTCCTGGTTCAGTAAGGTAGTCTCTTTTAGGTTAGCGATCATCTGGTTGATGGTATCTTTCAGCTCTTCCACCTCGCCTTTTGCCTCCACGCGGATCATCCTGGTAAGGTCACCCTTGGTTACCGCCGAGGCTACTTCTGAGATCGCACGTACCTGAGTAGTAAGGTTTTCTGCAAGCTGATTCACATTTTCCGTGAGGTTCTTCCAGATACCGGAAGCACCTGGTACAGAAGCCTGTCCACCCAATCTTCCTTCTACACCTACTTCTCTGGCCACCGTTGTTACCTGGTCAGCAAACACCGCCAGTGTATCAATCATTTCATTGATCGTTTCTGTCAACTGGGCTACCTCACCCCTAGATACAATGGATAGTTTTTGCTTCAGGTTACCGGTTGCCACAGCAGTTACCACCTTGGCAATTCCCCTTACCTGGTTGGTAAGGTTAGAGGCCATCATGTTTACTGAGTCAGTAAGGTCCTTCCAGGTTCCGGCCACACCCTGCACTTCAGCCTGTCCTCCCAGTTTACCTTCTGTACCTACCTCCCTGGCCACCCTTGTTACCTCGAAGGCAAATGAGTTCAGCTGGTCCACCATCGTATTGATGGTATTTTTCAGGTCAAGGATCTCTCCTTTTACATCGATAGTTACTTTTTTGGAAAGGTCACCCGAAGCCACGGCCTTGGTCACCTCTGCGATATTACGTACCTGAAGGGTCAGGTTACCCGTCATCTGGTTCACTGAGTCTGTCAGATCTTTCCAGGTTCCGGCAACCCCAGGCACGAAGGCCTGTCCACCCAATTTACCTTCTGAACCTACCTCTCGAGCCACACGCGTAACCTCGGAGGCGAAGGCCCTGAGCTGGTCCACCATGGTGTTCAGGGTTTCTTTCAATTGCAGGATCTCTCCTCTTACGTCCACCGTGATCTTTTTACTCATATCACCGTTTGCCACAGCAATGGCCACATCCGCAATATTACGCACCTGGGCGGTCAGGTTGCCCGCCATACCATTTACAGAATCGGTAAGATCCTTCCAGGTTCCACCTACTCCCGGCACATTGGCCTGGCCTCCCAGTTTACCCTCCGTACCCACTTCCCTTGCCACACGTGTTACCTCGGAGGCAAAGGCCCGGAGCTGTTCCACCATGGTATTGATAGTATTCTTCAACTCAAGGATCTCTCCTTTTACATCCACTTCAATTTTACGCGACAGGTCACCGTTAGCCACCGCCGTTGTTACCTCGGCAATGTTTCGCACCTGTCCTGTCAGGTTAGAGGCCATTTTATTTACAGAGTCGGTCAGATCTTTCCAAAGTCCTTCCACACCCGGTACATCTGCCTGGCCTCCCAACATTCCTTCAGAACCTACTTCCCTGGCCACACGGGTCACCTCGGAACCAAATGAGTTTAACTGGTCCACCATCGTGTTAATGGTATTCTTCAACTCAAGGATCTCTCCTTTTACATCCACGGTGATCTTACGCGAAAGATCTCCTTTAGCCACCGCTGTAGTTACCTCCGCAATATTTCGCACCTGGGCGGTTAGGTTAGAGGCCATCTGGTTTACTGATTCGGTCAAATCCTTCCAGGTACCTCCTACTCCCTGTACCTTTGCCTGGCCTCCCAGTTTTCCTTCCGTACCCACCTCAAGGGCCACACGGGTTACCTCGGAGGCAAAGGAGTTCCACTGGTCCACCATCGTATTGATGGTCTTCTTTAATTCCAATATTTCACCCGCAACGTCCACCGTGATCTTTTTAGAAAGATCACCATTGGCCACCGCGGTAGTTACTTCTGCAATATTTCGCACCTGGGCGGTTAGGTTAGAGGCCATCTGGTTCACAGAATCCGTCAGATCCTTCCAGGTTCCTCCTACTCCCTGTACCTTGGCCTGGCCTCCCAGTTTTCCTTCCGTACCCACCTCAAGGGCCACACGGGTTACCTCGGAGGCAAAGGAGTTCAACTGGTCCACCATCCTGTTGATCACATCCTTGATCTGCAATATCTCTCCTTTCACATCCACCGTGATCTTTTGGGTAAGGTCACCGTTGGCAATAGCGGTGGCCACTTTTGATACGTCACGAAGCTGCACGGTAAGATTACCAGCCAGCTGGTTTACGTTATCTGTCAAATCTTTCCATACACCACCCACTCCTTTTACAGTAGCCTGGCCACCCAGCTTTCCTTCAGATCCTACTTCCCTGGCCACCCTTGTTACCTCCGCAGAGAATGAGTTTAACTGGTCCACCATCGTATTGATGGTATTCTTCAACTCAAGAATCTCTCCTTTTACATCCACGGTGATCTTACGCGAAAGGTCACCCCTTGCCACAGCCGTAGTCACCTCTGCGATGTTACGCACCTGTCCGGTAAGGTTAGAGGCCATTTGGTTCACAGAGTCCGTCAAATCCTTCCAGGTACCTGCTACTCCAGGTACTTCGGCCTGTCCACCTAATTTTCCTTCCGTACCCACCTCCCTGGCCACACGGGTCACCTCAGAAGAGAATGAGTTCAACTGGTCCACCATCGTATTGATGGTATTCTTTAATTCCAGGATCTCGCCCTGCACATCCACCGTGATCTTTTTACTAAGGTCACCTTTCGCCACCGCGGTAGTCACTTCAGCGATGTTACGTACCTGCGCTGTCAGGTTACCCGCCATCTGGTTCACCGAATCTGTCAGGTCCTTCCACACACCAGCCACGCCTTTTACCTTGGCCTGGCCTCCCAATTTACCTTCAGATCCCACCTCCCTGGCCACACGCGTAACCTCCATGGAGAACAGGTTCAACTGCTTCACCATGTCGTTCACCTCAGATGCAATCCGGGCAAATTCACCCTGCAAAAGGTGATCACCTATTTTTAATGGCATCTCCTGTGAAAGATTACCCTTTGCCACAGAAGAAATTACGTGGGCTATCTCGATAGTAGGGTGCACAAGGTCAGATATCAGGCTATTGATAGAATCAACAGCTGTACTCCATGACCCTCCGGCCAGCCTTGGCAATTCTACCCTATGGTTTAATTTACCTTGCTTTCCAATGATTTTACGGGCCTGGTTTAATTCTTGAACCAGTATTTCGTTGAGCGCTATTATATCATTAAGTGTATCGTAGATCTTTCCAGTCACACCTATCTGGTCATTTGGCACCCTGATAGAAAAGTTGCCATTTTTGACCTGCGACAATACGGCCAGCAATTGACGCTGGTCGATCATGCCATCAAATTCAGAAGAAATGGTCCTGGAAACTTTAGAAGCCTGAGAACCATTGGAAGCTTTAGTTTTAGGCGTTACTTTTTCTAAAATAGAGGATTCTGGTGAAGCTGTTACACCATTGGTTTTCGATTTTCTGGTACCCATAGTTAAGTGGTGAAATTAGATTCAAACCTAATAAAAAATTACTATACTAAATGTTTCGTTTTAAATATTTTACGAGCTAATTACCTGTGTTTTTTCTTTAAAAAACAAGAATTAATGTAAAACCCTTACAGGCTTCTGAGGCTTCATTTTTGCTTTCTTATCCTGGTATTCCTCAGTTCACAATTAAAATGCCTTTATGTGAAATATTGAACAACTCCTTCACGGCTTTAACATTTTATCTTTACGGAACTAGTATTTAATTAAATTAGTCAATAAAACAGACGATGAGAACTAAAATATTGATAGGCGTTGTGATATTCCTGGTCCTGATCCAATTTATACAGCCTCCACATAATAATGGCACGCCCGAATCTGCTACTGATATCACACATACAATTGCTGTGCCCGATACAGTTATGAGCCTTCTAAAGGTCTCTTGTTATGATTGCCATTCTAACCATACCGATTATCCATGGTACAGTAAGATCACGCCTGTCAACTGGTGGCTGAATAACCACATCAATGAAGGCAAAAGGGAATTAAACTTCTCTACCTTCTCTACAGGGACCTTCAAAAGAAAGGATAAGAAAATGAAGGAAATCGATGAGCAAATAGATAAGCACGAAATGCCATTGGATTCCTATTTATGGATACATAAAGATGCCAAATTGAATGATGCCCAGCGCAAATTGATCATTGATTGGACAAAAACTGCACGCGAAAAAATTATGCAGGATTCATTGGCTGCCAGGTCCCTGTAAAACAGGACACTGACCGGTTAATATAAAAGCCGCACCTTGATAGTGTGAGGTACTTCCTTTAATAATTGTGTGGCTTTTCTTGACAATTGTTTGTCTACGTCCACTACTACATAGCCAATACTGTCATTTGTCTTCAGGTACTGGCCAACGATGTTGATCTTATTACCGGATAGTGCACTATTGATCTCTGACAAAACACCAGGAACATTCTGGTGAATATGCAGGATCCTGTGACTACCTTCCTGTGGCGGCAAAGACAAGGCTGGCACAGTGTGAGATCCAAGCGAAACTCCTTTTTCCAGGTAGTTTAATAATTTATTGCTGACGTCCTCACCTATATTTTGTTGTGCTTCTTCCGTAGACCCTCCAATGTGTGGTGTTAACAATACGTTGGGCAGGTTCTGTAGCGGTGATAGAAATTGATCCCCGTTCTTTTCTGGTTCTACAGGGAAGACATCAATGGCAGCACCTGCAATATGACCACTTTCCAGGAATTTCCTGAGGTCGTTCAGTTCAATCACTTCTCCCCTGGCATAGTTCAATATAATTGATCCTTTCTTGCAATACTTAAGATTTGTTTTGTTCAGCAGGTTTTTGGTCTGGCTGGTCTCTGGTACATGCAGGGTCACAATATCTGACTGGGACAGCACTTCTTTCAGACTCTTCATGTCCTCTGCATTTCCCAGTGGCATTTTGGTTTCAATATCGTAAAAGATCACGCGCATACCCAGTGATTCTGCCAATACGCTGACCTGCGTACCTATATTGCCATAGCCTATAATTCCTAAGGTCTTACCTCTCAGCTCATAGCTGCCACTTGATTCCTTGAGCCAGATACCCTTATGGGCAGCCATATTTTTATCTGGTATTCTCCTGATCAGCATGATAGAGGCTCCTATTACCAATTCTGCCACTGAGCGTGTATTGGAATAAGGTGCATTGAACACAGCCACTCCATTCTCTGTAGCCGCCTCCAGGTTTACCTGGTTCACGCCTATGCAAAAACATCCAATTGCCTGGAGTTTCTCGGCAGCATCCAATACAGCCTTTGTTATCTGTGATTTGGAGCGAATACCTAATAAGTGGACATTTTTAACAGCTTGTATCAACTCCGCTTCTGGCAAGGCTTTGGTGAGCTTTTCAACATGTGAATAACCCTGCCTAACGAAATTTTTTACAGCTACGTCACTAACATTCTCAAGTAATAAAATATTAATCTTTTCTTTGGGGTAACTCGTTTGCGCGGCATCCATCTTGCAAATATGAGGAATAATAAAAAAACAAGGACGCAGGAATTAACAAATTGGATTTGTTTTTGCGGACTTAAATTATAATTTTATACGATATCCAATTCATATAAATAAACATCTTTTGAAAAACTTTCTTCTTTCCGGGGCGATCATTTGTATTATGTGGGGCTGTCAATCTTCATCCCAAAGCAGCCAGCCGGTAGCTATCCAGGAGCCAGTTACCCAGGAACCATTATTCCCACCTCTTAGTGTGCAGGAAAAGCAAAAGTATCATGATGCTGTTGAAGATATGCTGAAGCATACGCTTTATAGAAGTTCTTTCAATGGGGGCATCATCGTGGCTAAGAATGGTGAAATAGTGTACGAAAACTATGTAGGATTTCATGACCTCAGGCAAAAGGATTCTTTGAATGCAGATATACCTTTCCAGATAGCATCCACCAGTAAGACCATGACAGCTGCAGCCATATTAAAATTGGTGCAGGAAGGAAAGCTGGGTTTAAATGACTCATTGACTAAATTCTTCCCTCAGTTCCCATATGATGGTATTACAGTTAAAATGTTGCTGAACCATCGTAGCGGCCTACCCAATTACCTGAACTATATGGAAG
>JAEZLJ010000177.1 GCA_023415275.1 Bacteroidota bacterium | reverse complement strand
GGCATGCACCTGGTGAAGCAACTCAATTTTGATTTCGAGGCCGGAAGGTAGGACATCAGCGAACATCCATTCAGCACCAGCTTTAACAGCAAGGATGTTCGCATCACCACCAGGATCGACGAGAATGACTTTGCCAATATGACCTGGAGCAGCATACATGAAGTGGGTCATGCTCTATATGAACAGGGGTTGTCAGAAGAGCAATATGGCCTCCCTTTAGGCGAAGCCTGTTCATACAGTATTCATGAATCCCAGTCAAGGTTATGGGAAAATAATGTGGGCCGCAGCCTGGTTTTCTGGAAGCATTTTTTCCTTGAACTTCAACAATTCTTTCCCGATCAATTCAAAAACGTTTCGCTGGAACAATTTTATAAAGGAATCAATAAGGTTCAGCCATCCTTTATACGTACAGAGGCGGATGAGATCACCTATCATTTTCATGTATTTATCAGGTATGAATTAGAAAAGCAATTAATAGAAGGTTCACTGGCAAGCCAGGACATTCCCGCTTATTGGAATGAACAATACCAGCAGCTCATGAACATTACAGTGCCTGATGACAAAAAAGGTTGCCTGCAGGATGTGCACTGGAGTCATGGAAGTTTTGGCTATTTCCCTACCTATAGCCTGGGCAGTTTTTATGCAGCCCAGTTTTTTGAGCAGGCTAAAAAAGAGATTACCGGGCTATCTGACAGCATAGCCGGAGGAGCCAGTACTGATCTTTTGCGATGGTTAAGAGAAAAGATACATAGTAAAGGAAGATATTATACAAGCGAAGAGCTTTGCAAATCCGTTACTGGCACCGGTTTAGAAATAAATTCTTTTAAAGGCTACCTGTTGGATAAATACAGTTCAATTTATAACTTGTAAGCAAATACTCTTATGAGACAGATCTATACCCTTATCCTTTTATCCTGTCTTTGCGCCTGCAGCAAAGAACAGATCATGAAAAATGCTGTGATCGATGCCATGACCTCCGGTCAATGGAAGGTGGTAAACTTTAAAAACGACAATTCTGATGTTACTTCAGATTTTGCTCCTTATACCTTCCAGTTCAAGCAAAACCTGACAGTGGATGCCATTAACAATTCCAGTGTAGAAAAAACTGGAACCTGGACAGCCGATGCCAACGCAAAGACCATCAGTTCCACTTTTACTAATGCCAATAGTACCATAAGCTTATTAAATGGCACCTGGCAGATTACTGATAACAGCTGGGATTATGTAGTAGCCAGTCAAACAATAAATGGCAGTTTAAGATCCCTTCGCCTTGAAAAGCTCTGATAAAGGTCCTGGCATTAAATACCTGCCTTGTTAAGGATGGGAATACTTTTTGCTCTAATGGATCGTTAATCTTTAACTACCTTAAGAAAATTGCCTAACCGGCTAAAATGTGAGCAATTTGAGACTGAAAACAACTGTAACGATCCTAATGCTGTTTTTGGCTGTTGTGATTCATGCTCAGGCACCTACACCTAATTTTTCAGCTTCTGTAGCTTCAGGATGTTCACCATTGGTGGTAGATTTTAAAGATCTTTCTACAGGAAATCCTACGAGTTATTTCTGGGATTTTGGAAATGGTGCTACTTCTACTCTTAAAAACCCTTCTACTACTTATTTCCAGGAAGGCATTTATAATGTGAAGCTCACTGTGACCAATAACAGGGGTTCCAATACCCTGACACGTTCCAACCTGATCACCATTTACGGAAAACCCATTCCCCAATTCCTGGTGAGTGACAGTACAGGCTGCTTTCCTATCCGGTCTCAATTCACAGATATTTCGGGATCCAGTACGGGCACTATGAATAATAAGTGGTTTTGGGATTTTGGTGATGGCACTCAAGCCACTGAACAAAACCCGCTTCATAACTATACATCGAGTGGAAATTTCAGCGTGACTATAAAGGTCACGAATGATAAAGGTTGTTATGCTGTACTTACCAAGCCGGCATTAATCAAAACGACTAATGGGGTGAAGTCGGATTTTACCAATTCTACAGCCGGCGTGTGCAAACCTCCATTCTCTATCAGTTTCAAAAGCACGTCCACAGGTCCTGGTACCCTATCTTATTTATGGGATTTTGGTGATGGAAATACTTCCACCCTTTCATCTCCTTCGCATAGTTATACTACTCCAGGAAACTATACAGTTAGCCTGGCCACTTCCAGCACGGCAGGCTGCTCCGACACCATGACCAAGCAAAATCTTTTTGCCATTCTTGACATCAATACCACCTTTAGTGAACCCGATAGTATTTGCATCAACAGCCAGGCTACTTTTGTCAATACCTCGACTCCTGTTCCTGTAAGTTCATTGTGGAATTTTGGAGATGGAACAACTTCCACTGATACTATGCCTGTAAAAAGCTTTGCTTCAGTTGGGAATTATAAGGTCACTTTATATAATACCTATAGCTTCTGTAAGGATTCATCCAGCAAAACAATAAAGGTTACACCAAAGCCTAAGACTAATTTCACTGCCGGGAGCACTTTCAAATGCAGCCCGCCTTTTACGGTAAACTTTACGGATGCCACACCCGGAGCAGTAGGATGGCAATGGGATTTTGGCGACGGAAGTACAGCATCAGATCAGAATCCTTCTCATACATATATTGATACCGGTTATTACTCAGTGAAATTGATCACTACTAATGCATCAGGATGTTCGGACACATTGGAGAAGAAAAATTATATCAGCATCATCAGGCCCGTCATCACCATACCTAATCTACCCCAAAACGGATGCGTGCCATATAAGGTCAGCCCCATTGCTAATATTGTTACAGGTGATAATGTCACTTCTTATTTGTGGGACTTTGGAGATGGAGGAACATCTACCCAGAAAGCACCTACCTACACTTATTTTAACCAGGGCACCTATACAGTTACGCTCACTATTACTACCAGTACAGGGTGTACAGAAGTTTTTTCGGTACCTGCTGCTATAAAAGTGGGAACTATTCAACCTGTTGATTTCAGTTTTTTACCTAACCCGGTTTGTGCTCTTCAGCCGGTTCAGTTTACGGGTATCACAGACACTTCAGACGCCTGGCTTTGGGAGTTTGGTGATGGCAGTGCAGCCACAGATAAAAATACTTCGCATTCCTACCAGCAAACAGGGGTGTTTTCAGTGACGTTCACAGCTTATAATAACGGTTGTCCTTCCAACATTAAAAAGACTAACGCTATTACAGTTAAACCACCCATACCCAATTTTACTTTTGCTGTTGATTGCTCTAACAAGCTAAAAGTAAATTTTACAGATGCTTCAGATGGACCTTCTACATGGAAATGGGATTTTGGAGATGGCACCACTTCCACCCTGCAACATCCAACGCATACTTATAGTACCTATAAAACCTATACGGTAACTTTAACCGTCACCAATAATACCTGCTCCAACAGCATCTCTTACCCGGTAAAGCTTTTTGACGAGCATCCTGATTTGAGCATAACCAACCCAATTGTTTGCCGCAAATCCACTGTTTATTTTGGAGCAGTTGTGAAAGATCCTACCAATTTCGTACGGTATGTATGGAACTTTGGAGATGGCAGCACCTGGGATAGCGATCTTTTTGATAAGACCGGCTCGGCCTATCACTACTATGCAATAGCCGGAACTTATGATATTACCTTAACCTTGACTGATATATATGGCTGTACAACTGTGGTATCTAAGCCAAAGGCAGTGCGCATCAACGGGCCTACAGCTAAATTCTCCGTTAATAGACCCAATGGCTGCGTTACCGATAACAGAACTTTTAATGATCTCTCAAAGGACGACGGCATTCACCCTATCACCTCATGGAAATGGGACTTTGGCGATGGCACTACCACACTGTTGACACAACCACCTTTTATCCATGCTTATGCTGATACGGGGATTTATTCGGTTAACCTTGTAGTGAAAGATGCAGTGGGTTGTTGGGATAGCATTTCAGTGCCTAACCTGATACATGCCACCGATCCTAAGGCATCCTTTACCGTAGATACACTTACATGCCCCGGAAGCAATTTGACCTTTACGAATACTACACCATCATCCAACTTCACAAGTGCATGGATCTTTGGAGATGGAGGAAATTCTACACAAAACTCACCTGTACATTCTTATACAGATACCGGCAGATATTCGGTATCGTTACTGATCTCGGATCAGTATGGATGCACCGACACTGTTACCAAATCAAATCATATCCGTGTAGCAAGGCCTGTGGCTAGCTTTGAGCTCAGCGATTCAATTAGTTCCTGCGTTCCCTTTGAAGTGCAATTTACCAATACTTCCTATTTCGCCAATTCAGCTGTTTGGAACCTGGGAAGTGGAGTTAGCACCATTCCCAGCCCTGTGCAATATTATATAACGCCTGGCACTTACCAGGTGAGCCTCACCGTTACCAGCCCGGGTGGATGTACAGATAAAGCTGTGAAAAGCGTTACATTGTATGATACCATTGGATCCAAAATCACCTATACACCATTAAATGGATGCAAGCCCCTGAATGTATCACTGGCTACCTTTAGTCCAGGGCCTGTTACATATACGTGGGATTTTGGAGATGGGGTGATACTTAATAATAAAATTGACAGCCTTGACCATATCTATAACTTTTTCGGTGATTTTGTTCCCAAGATCATCATGACCGACCCCTCAGGATGTCAATATCCCATTGCAGGCAACGATACCATTCATATCATCGGCGCAATTGCAAAATTTGGACTAGATAAGAAGTTGCTTTGTGATAGCGGCCTGGTAACATTCATTGACTCTACCACATTTAATGATCCACTAACCTCCTACCAATGGAGCTATGGAGATGGAGTGACTTCTTCTTCTCCTGACCCAGGCACTCATTATTATGCATCGCCTGGCTTCTATACTGTTTCCGTCAATGTGGCTACCCTCAATAATTGTGTAGACACTTTTACGTTGAAAGATGTGATCAAGGTGGTTCAAAGTCCCTTAATATCTATTGTGGGTGATTCTGTTATCTGCTTAGGCGACTCTATGTATCAAAAAGGAGTGTTCCAGCGAATGGATACTTCTGCCGTCAATTGGCTATGGACTTTTCCAAATGGGAATATGTCGGTTTTGCAAGATCCCGCATTGCAGGTGTATGGTACGGCAGGCAACTTTACTGTATCCACCATTGCCACTAATGGCAGCGGATGTACGGACACTGCCTTTAAAGATATTCTTGTTCATCCTTTGCCTGTTATTACCTTACCTGAAACGATTAACAAGCAAGCAGGGTTTCCACTAACCATTCCGGCTACCTATAGTTCTAATGTTACCAATTATAACTGGGTACCTGCCGCTACTTTAAGTTGTTCAGATTGTCCGCAACCGGTCACCACTACTAAGTTTAATAAACTATTTACCGTGTCTGTAATTGACAGCAATGGCTGTAGAAACAACAGCAAGGTGCAGGTGATAGTGGTTTGCCCTAATGCGAACGTTTTTATACCAAATACTTTTTCTCCAAACGGTGACGGCAGTAATGATGTACTTTATGTAAGAGGAAAAGGATTGGAAAGGGTAAAAACTTTAAGAATATTTAACCGGTGGGGTGAAGTAGTTTTTGAACAGAATAACTTTCCGGTGAATGATTCCTCATATGGGTGGAATGGAAAGTATAAAGGAGGTGCCCCTCATCCTGATGTATATGTGTACCAGGTTGAGGTATTTTGTGAAAACAGTGATATAATACGTTTTGAAGGAAACGTAGCCTTGATACAGTAATCATGAGAAGGAAATTGCTGCATATGATCCTTTGTGTACTAACCATCGGTTACCAGGTAGCTGTGCAAGGGCAAGACATACATTTCTCTCAATTTTTTGAAGCTCCTCTTTTAAGAAATCCTTCTCTTGCGGGGATTTTTACAGGTGATATCCGTATTCAGACAGTTTACCGGGATCAATGGAACAGTCTTACAGATGCATTTAAAACATTTTCCCTGAATGGTGAATATAAGATGCCGGTTGGGAAAGGATCAGACTTTCTCACAACAGGTTTGCAAGTGCTGCATGACCGGGCGGGAACTGTATCCTGGGTATCAACGCATGTTTTGCCAGCTTTGAACTTCCATAAATCGATGAGCAATGACTACAACCGGTACCTGTCGCTTGGCTTTATGGGAGGCTTTGTACAACGAAATTTTGATAGAAGTAAAATGACCACCAACAGTCAATATGATGGCATGGGTGATGGAGAAACATTTTTAAAGCCTATGAATACTTACCTGGATGTTTCTGTAGGCATGAGTTATAATTCTCAAATTGGAGAGAATCCCAACAACAACTTTTTTATAGGTGCCGCTTACCACCATCTGAATAAACCCAAAAATAGCTTTTATCGCAATGCGTCAGCAGAGTTAGAACCTAAATGGGTTGGTTCGGCAGGTGTACATTTAGCGGTTACGCCTATCAGTTATTTAACCATACAGGCAGATCATTCCAGGCAGGGATTGTTTATGGAAACTGTAGGAGGAGCATTGTATGGAATTAAAATAGGCGATGATTGGGACAAACCACTTTATACCATTCATGGGGGAGCTTTTCTAAGATGGAATGACGCATTGATACCAGTGATCAAGCTGGATTATGCACCCTTTTCGGCTTCTTTCAGCTATGATGTCAACATTTCAAAATTAAAAACCTCCAGCTATGGAAGAGGAGGTTTTGAATTAAGTCTTTCTTATATAGGATTTATCAAACGGGAGATTGAATCTTTAAACTGTCCAAAGTTTTAAAAGAAGATGGTTGACAGGATGCACCTGTCAACCATCTGAAAACGTGTCCTGTAATAAACGCTTTTCCGAAAAATATAGAGTCAAGCAGTAATTCAATAAGGTTTTGCCTCACCTGAAACAGTGGCGGCTTCTTTAACGGCTGCACCCGAATGAGCCGTACCAATTGGTCCTTTGGTGATTTCAGGCCCCGCATTCCTGATACCATCTGCCAATCTCTTTCCATATTCTGGATCACATTGTGTACATAACTCGATCATCTTTTCCTGGATGTGCTTTGCTGCAGGTTTAAGTGCATTCACCAGGTTTCCAATCAGCTCGTCTCTTTCCCAGGGTTCAAATGAACGGTAACGCTCACCTGCCTGTTTAAAGTTGTTTTGCCTTTCAATCTTTCTGCGCACCAGCCTCACATTTTTATATTCAGGCTCATGGTCCTTACCCTGCCGGGGAGATTCCCTAAGGCCACCGAGGGAAGAAGGTTCATAATTAACATGTGGATTGACACCTTCAACCAGGTCTTGTTTGTAAGCCATCTGGCCATCTCGCTGGTTGGTAGCTACCTGCTTTTTAGGCGCATTGACAGGTAGCTGTAAATAATTGGTACCCACCCTATACCGTTGTGTATCAGAATAAGAAAAAGTTCTGCCCTGCAGCATCTTGTCGTCAGAAAAATCCAAACCATCTACCAATACACCGGTACCAAATGCAGCCTGTTCTACTTCTTCAAAGAAGTTGACCGGATTTCGATCTAGCACCATTCTGCCTACCGGTAAAAATGGAAACTGGTCTTGTGGCCATATTTTAGTATCATCCAAAGGATCAAAATCAAGTTCAGGATGTTCATCATCACTCATGATCTGAACACATAATTCCCATTCGGGAAAATCACCTCTTTCAATTGCATCATAGAGGTCCTGGGTAGCATGGTTAAAATTCTTGCCTTGTATCTCTTCAGCCTGAGACTGGGTCAGGTTCCTGATGCCTTGCTTAGGCTCCCAATGATATTTTACCAACACGGCCTCTCCTTGCTGATTCACCCATTTATAGGTGTTCACGCCTGAGCCCTGCATTTGCCGGTAATTGGCAGGAATACCCCATGGAGAAAACAGGAAGGTTATCATATGCATAGCTTCAGGTGTATTGGAAATAAAATCAAATATTCTTTCACCATCCTGCCTGTTAGTGACAGGGTCAGGCTTGAATGAATGGATCAGATCAGGAAACTTGATAGCATCCCTGATGAAAAAGATCTTTAAATTATTTCCTACCAGGTCCCAGTTGCCATCTTCCGTATAGAATTTTGTAGCAAAACCCCTGGGGTCACGCAAGGTTTCAGGTGAATGCCCACCGTGAGTGACAGTTGAAAAGCGGACAAATACCGGGGTTTTTTTGCCTTTTTCTTGGAACAGTTTAGCCCTGGTGTACTTGGCTATAGGTTCCTTGCCAACCATTCCATATGCTTCAAAATAACCATGAGCACCTGTTCCGCGGGCGTGCACAACTCTTTCAGGAACTCTTTCCCTGTCAAAATGCGACATTTTTTCAAGAAACTGGTAATTCTCCAAAGTTGCTGGTCCCCTATCTCCTACTGTTCGCAGGTTTTGGTTATCAGTTACAGGATGTCCCTGCCGGGTGGTCAGTATATTGTTCGTTTCTTTACCATTTCCTTGCTGGCCATTTCCCTTACTGGTAGTTTGTTCTGTACTCATAAAAAATGTTTGTGTGATGAATGGATAAGGTTCTAGCAGAGATGTTCAGTTGTCATTTTGTTATCTATTAAAGGTCCGTCCTATTTTTCCATTGACAAAAACGATTGTTTCTATACTTTCATAGAAGATATCTATATCATGAACCTGCAACAACTGGAGTATGTAGTAGCTGTGGATCAAAACAGGCACTTTGCCAAAGCGGCAGAAAAATGCTTTGTTACCCAGGCTACTTTAAGCATGATGATCAAAAAACTGGAGGAAGAGCTTGGCATTATATTATTTGACAGGAGCAAACAACCTGTAGTGCCAACAGAAGCAGGCAAAATGGTCATTGAGCAGGCGCGTTCAGTGCTGAAAGAAACGGAATTGATCAAACATCTTTCCATCAATCTTAAAACCGGTTTGCAGGGAGAGCTTAAAATTGGAATCATTCCTACTTTAGCTCCCTACCTACTTCCTTTGTTTTTACAATCCTTTCTCAAGAATTATCCATCCATCAAACTAAAGATCCAGGAGCAAACCACGGAGCAGCTATTACTACAATTATCATCAGACAAGATAGATGTGGCTATAATGGCCACACCGCTAAATGATAAGAATTTTAAAGAAAAACATTTGTTCTATGAGGAATTCAAAGTGTTTGTTTCTTCTCATGACAAAAACCTGAAAAAAAGATACCTCTTGCCTGAAGATATCGATATCAATAAGCTATGGTTGTTGGAAGAAGGTCATTGCCTACGTTCCCAGGCATTAAATCTTTGCGAATTGCAAAAGCAACAGGCTAAGGCACATAACCTGGATTATGAAACAGGCAGTATTGAAAGCCTTTTAAAAATCACCGAAATGAATGAGGGAATCACTATCGTACCTGAATTGGCTACATTGAATTTCAGTTCTTCTTTCCGGGAAAAGCTGAGGAATTTCAAACCTCCTGTGCCTGTAAGGGAAATAAGCTTAGTTACGTACAGGCATTTCATCAAGCAAAGATTGCTGGAGCTCCTGGAAAAAGAGATCCGTGCAGGCGTTAAGCCTTTTATTCACCAGAAAAAGGAGTCGCATGTGATTGGGTTTTAATTATTGTGATTTTATACAACCAGATTGACAATAGCTTTGTTATGATAGAAAACTCAATGCATGGAAATTAAAGTAGGACAACAAGCACCTGAATTCAGCTTATATAATACCCAGAAAGAACTCATCTCTTTATCCCAATTCAGGGGCCGTAATGTATTGCTTCTGTTCTTTCCACTTGCGTTTACCTCTGTTTGCACTGCAGAATTATGTGGAGTAAGAGACCAATTGAAAATATATGAGTCCTTAGATGTTCAGCCGTTAGCCATTTCTGTAGATTCATTATATACACTTGGTAAGTTTAAGCAGGAACAAAATTTAAACTTTCCTTTATTAAGCGATTTTAATAAAACAGTGTCCAAATTATATGGTTCGCTTTATGAAACCTTTGGCTCTGGCATGGAGGGAGTTTCCAAGCAAGCTGCCTTTTTAATAGATAAAGAAGGCATTGTTCAATATGCTGAGGTATTGGAAAACGCAGGCAAACAACCTGATTTTGAAGCTCTGCAGGTAAAATTACGAGCCATGTGAGGGTAGTTTTATCATTTATGACTCATTTTTAGGCAAGGCGTTTGTATTTTTTGTAAATTGAAGTATTATTGTATTCAGAAAATTTTAATATTTGAATAGACTTTTACTTATAGTAACCTTTTTTATTGTAACCATTCACTCCGAAGCTCAAACCCGTGAAATCCCCGGGAGTGTATCAGCAGGAGTTGTCAGGTTATATCCCAACCCAGCCACTACTGTTATCAATTTTGATATCCAGAAATCGGTGGACAAGGCTTATTCTTTGCAGATCTATAGCTTTATGGGCGCCCGTAAAATGTTTGAACAAACTAATTTAACAGATAAAACTTCCATCAATCTTTCTGATTTTAACCGTGGGGTTTATATCTACCAATTACGGGACAGGTCAGGCAAACTGATAGAATCCGGCAAGTTCCAGGTTTCTAAATAACCTTACCTACAGCTGATCTCAATTCAATTTTCAATGGCTATTAACATGTAATTACAATACCTGCACGATCAGGAATTTCAGGTAATGTGTGTTTTCCATATTCCAAACGATAGGATGATCAGAAGATTGTGTTTGGAAGGTCACTTGCCTAATCTTTCTTCTTGCATCCTTTGCCGCCATGTCAATGATCTGAAGAAACAATTCTGGCTGAACAAGGTTAGTACAAGAAGAAGTGACCAGGAAACCACCCGGCCTGACTAATTTCATACCCCGCAGATTGATTTCCTTATAACCTGTAATTGCTTTCTGAATAGTAGCCCTGCTCTTTGTGAAAGCGGGAGGGTCCAGCATAACTACATCATACCTTTTATCTTCCTTAGTCCATTGTTTCAGCACGTCAAATGCATTGGCCGTTTGAAAACGTACGATATTTTCCAATCCGTTTAATTCAGCATTCCTGTTGGCCTGCTGAACAGCGTTTTCAGAAATATCCAGGCCCAATACAGATTTGGCTCCATAATGTGCCGCATGAATTTCAAAAGTACCGGTATAGGTAAAAGCCCCAAGAACGTCAGCGCCCTTTACAATATGCTGAATAGCTCTCCTGTTATCCTGTTGATCGAGAAAGTATCCCGTTTTCTGGCCATTTTCAATATCGACGTGGAAGCGTAATCCATTTTCATTGATGATGATCTTAGTATCAAAAGGATCGGTCAAAAAACCCTTATGCTGGGGCAATCCTTCCAATTCTCTAACCGGCACATCATTCCGCTCATAGATCCCTTTCGGCTTAAAGATGGTCTCAATAGCTTTTATTATGGCAGGCTTCCAGGTATCAATGCCCAGGGCAAGGGTTTGAATTACAAAATAGTCATTGAACTTATCTATGATCAACTGGGGCAGGCCATCTGCTTCACCAAATACCAGCCGGCAGTTTTCTGTGTACCCTATTTGCTGCCTGTATTCCCAACACTCTTTAATTTTGTTAAGAAAGAAGTTATCATCTATTACAAGTTTATTATCCGTAGTTAATAACCTGATAATGATCTGGGACTGGGGGTTAAAATAGCCCCTGCCGGCGAACTTACCATCTGAAAAATAAACATCCACCACATCGCCGGCCTTCGGATCACCCTCCCATTTTTCCACCTCATTGGCAAATATCCATGGATGTCCATTAAGAATTCGGTTGGCTATCTTTCTTTTTAACTGAACCCGGATCATAGGGACGCAAGATACGGTAGTAAGCCCTTCGGGATATTAGGTATTGTCTTAACGTCAGCATAAGATTTATCAACTGGCTAAAGGATTTTTATGACAAGGACTCAGCCCAAATCCTTGTTAACACTGTATTAAAGGACATTTTGTCCCTTCCGGAAGCGTTGGCAATATTCTTGACAGTCCTACCTTTGCACACAATTTTGATTCATCATGAAGAAAAACGAAGCAAAAGACAACGGACAAGACAGAAATATTGACACTTCCCTGAATATCAACACGGATGAAAATATTGATGGTACCCAGCATTTGAATGACCCTGTAGCTGAAGAATCAGAATTAGAAAAGCTCAGGCAGCAAGTGGATGAATTAAATGAACGATACCTGCGCCAGGCAGCCGAATTCGAAAATTTCAAGCGTCGTAATGCACGTGAAAGAATCGAGTTGATTCAAACTGCTGGTAAGGAAGTGATAACAGATCTGCTTGATGTGGTGGATGATAGTGAAAGAGCTCAAAAGCAAATGGAAAGTACGCAGGATGTGCAGCAGATCAAGGAAGGGGTTCAACTGGTATTTGCCAAGTTGAAAAATATACTGACATCTAAAGGCTTAAAACCTATAGATGTCCTGAACAAGGATTTTAATGTGGATGTGTCTGAAGCAGTAACAGAGATCGATGCGGGTGATGATATGAAAGGTAAAGTAGTAGCAGAGATACAGAAAGGCTATTACCTCAATGATAAGATAATTCGCTTTGCTAAAGTAGTGGTTGGTAAATAAATACCTATACAGATGCTGAAGGGCAATGTGGTAGCCCCGGCAACAAAGCTTACAAAAATACAAGCTACATATACAAATGGCTAAAAGAGATTACTATGAGATATTGGGTGTGAGCAAATCAGCCTCCGCAGATGAGATTAAAAAATCTTATCGAAAGGTGGCCATGCAATTTCACCCCGACCGTAACCCAGGAGACAAATCAGCAGAAGAAAAATTCAAGGAAGCCGCAGAAGCTTACGAGATCCTGAGTGACCAGGACAGGCGGGCTCAATATGATCGGTATGGACATGCAGGTGTAAGCGGCAATGGCCGTGGCGCGCACCCTGGCAATATGAATATGGAAGATATCTTCAGCCAGTTTGGTGACATCTTTGGCGAGGATATTTTCGGAAGCTTTTTCGGCGGTGGCGGCGGCCGTTCTGCGGGTGGACAAAGAAGATCGAGAGGTACCCGTGGCAGCAACCTTCGTATTCGCTTAAAGCTCAATTACGAAGAAATAGCAAAAGGTGTTTCTAAAAGCATAAAGGTAAAAAAATATGTAGGCTGCCAGGTTTGTGGAGGCAGTGGCGCAAAAGACAAAGGCAGCGTTCAAAATTGCTCCACCTGCGGTGGTAGCGGCCAGGTAAGAAAGGTTACCAATACATTTCTTGGACAGATGCAAACCGTGACTACATGCCCCACCTGTAATGGCGAAGGATCTACCATCACAGCTAAGTGCGGCAACTGTAAGGGAGAAGGAAGGGTATATGGAGAAGAAACAGTTACTATAGATATCCCGGCTGGCGTTCAGGAGGGCATGCAACTGAATATCAGCGGCAAAGGCAATGCAGGAGAAAGAGGTGGTGCTCCTGGCGACCTTATCATTTTAATAGAAGAAGAAGCACATAAGGAGCTCCAAAGAGAAGGACTGAATGTAGCTTACGACCTGCACATTTCATTTACCGATGCCGTTTTTGGTAGCCAGGTGGAAGTACCCACCATTGATGGCAGGGCGAAGATCAAAATACCTCCCGGCACACAAAGTGGTAAAATCTTCCGTCTAAAAGGAAAGGGTTTTCCTGCAGTGAATAGTTATGAAAAAGGAGATCAATTGGTGCATGTCAATGTATGGACTCCTCAATATGTTTCTTCAGAGGAAAAAAGCATATTAGAAAAGCTCAGTCACTCTTCTAATTTTAAACCTGCCCCAGATAAAAATCAGAAAAGCTTTTTTGATAAAATGAGAGAGATGTTCTCCTGATGATAAATTTATTATAACATGAAAAGGGGCTCATCGCCCCTTTTTTAAAAAGAACTTATTTGCTCACTCAGTTTTTTCCCGTTTTCTTTTCTTACCATACACAGCCTTTGCCTGCTGAACAATGGTCAGGAATTCGCGTTGTGAAAAATTTTGCTGGTCCACAGCATTAGCAGCTATCTGCAAAATAGAATTCCAGGTAGCTTCCTTAAAATACTTTGAATTGCGCAGTATCCCTCCCATCATGATCACAGCACTGGCAAACTGGTAGCATTTTGAGGATTCAGATAAAGGCACCATTGTAACCGGAGTCTCTTCTGCCAGCTTCATTATTTTGGTGCTGTCAGGAAGTTTATATTGCAATTCATATGAAACCAGGTGGTCATCTATCCTCTTTCCTAAAAGATTTGCCACAGGAGCAACAGGGACCAACTCAAAGGCTACCAGGGCTGAATAGGCCGACCCGATTTCACCTCCTTCAATGATAGAGCTGGCATCCTTAATGGCGCCCATTTTATTGTCGAAACCTATCAGGCGATATTCTTTTACGTAATCAGGATTAAATTTCACATTCAAATAAGCGTCATCGGCTACCGTATATAATGTTTGAGTAAACTCTTTAAGCAATACCTTTTCAGCTTCCATGTAGCTATCCAGGTAAGCAAAATTGCCATTACCTCTTTGCGCCAATGTCTGAATCTTGGAGTCTTTATAGTTTCCCATACCTATGCCCAGGCAGGTCAGGTAGATGCCCTGCTGACGTTGCAGCGAGATCATTTCTTCCAGGTCTTCTTCTTTTTTCAATCCCACATTAAAGTCGCCATCAGTTGCAAGGATGATCCTGTTATTTCCCCTCTTGATAAAATGATTCCTCGCTACACTATAGGCCAGCTTGATACCAGATTCTCCCGGTGTGGATCCTCCAGCCTGCAGGCTGTCAATGGCTTTAAAAATGACATCCTTGTCATTACCACCCGTTGATGGCAGGGCTATACCTACAGTGCCTCCATATACCACTATCGAAACAGAATCCTGTACCCTCAGGTTATTTACCAATGCTTTAAAGCCGGCTTTCAATAGAGGTAGCCTGTTAGGCATATCCATAGAGCCTGAAATGTCTATTAAAAATACCAGGTGACTGGCAGGCAAGCTATCCAGTGCTATCTTTTTAGACAGGATCTGGGCAAACAACAATTGATTATTCTTATTCCATGGACATTGGGTAAGCGTGGTCTTTATTTCAAAAGGCTTATCAGCAGAAGGCTCTGTATAACCAAAATTGAAGTAGTTCAGCATCTCCTCTATCCTCACTGCATCTGGTGGAACAGGGGTGTTCATACTCAGGAACCTGCGAATGTTGCTGTATGAGGCACGGTCCACATTTAGTGTAAGACCTGTAGTGGGGTAGTCAAAGCTGGAAACAAATTGGTTCTCTACGATGCTCGCGTAAGTCTCGTCCCCGGCAAACCATTTTTGCTGCGATTCTCTTGTCAGATTTTGAGTGAGGGAAGCCAATTTATAAGGCTGGCGGCTCTTATTAACTACTGCCTTTTTAAGTTTCACTTCGGCATCCTGGTCTGCATTGACAGCCACCCTTTGGGCTTCAAAACCCTCCATGGAAAAACTTAGTGTATCAGTTTTATTATTGGTCAATATACCAAAGGAGCCTTCCATCCCACTATTGTACACGTATCCCGTGCTATGCAAATAGATGTTTACATTCTGCAGAGGTGTTCCAGATTCATCTTTCACTTTCCCTTTCACATAATAACGTTGTGAAAAGACAAATAGGGGACAAATAATAATTAAAACAATATTTATTAAACGCTTCAAGGCAATTTCTTCAGTCGAAAACTACAAAACTTCCGCCTGAACTCAAACAGTTTCTGCCAGCTGGTAGATTTCCTTTAGATTCCTTCCCAAACCATCATAATCCAAACCATAGCCCACTACAAACTTGTTAGAGATATTAAAGCCAGTGTAATTGATGGTTAATGGAAACTGGGTAGCCTCAGGTTTATGCAGCAGGGCAGCAATGGCCAGTGACCTTGGTTGCTGGTGGTGCAACTGTGGTAAGAATTCATTCAATGTTTTTCCCGTGTCCACTATATCTTCCACAATGACCACGTCACGACCGAAAACATCCTGGTCAAGGCCTATGGCAGTGATAATATTACCACTTGATTTCATTCCTTTATAAGATGCCAGCTTTATAAAGCATATCTCAGCATCAATGGTCAGGTGCTTGAACAGATCTGCAGCAAACATGAAGGAACCATTCAATATAGCGATAAATAATGGCCGCTTATCCTGGTAGTCTCTATTGATGGAATTCGCTATGTCCCTGACCTTAGCCTGTATGTCTTCTTCGGATAAATAAGTGTCAAAAGATTTGTTGTGAAGCTTAATTGGTACCATTCGCCGATTTTTTATTGATGCGCAATTGCTGGCCTGTCTTTAGATCATTAGATTGTAATTCGTTCCACTTTATTATTTCCTCAACAGAGCAATCATACTTCCTGGAGATCGCATATAAAGTTTCCTTTGACTGCACTTTATGAAAAACAAAATTATTCTCAGGGATCGCAACTACCGGGGCAGTAGTTTTAGAGTATGAAGGTGCAGGCTTAGGATTATCCGTAATCAATTGGGGCATAGCAGGTGCTTCGTTTTGAAGGTATAATTTTTCTCCTGCCATCGGCTGCATGCCATACTTCAGAAAGTTGTATTCTAAAAGGCTTTCCAGCCTGATTCCTTCATTTTGAGAAATGTCATGCAAGGTTTCACCCTGCAATACAATATGGTATTCATTAGCACCCTTTTTCCTCTTGCGCTGAAGAAAAAGCAGTTGATCTACCTGGGCTATATCCAATGATGAATGCAGGTCGTTGAATTCGAATAATCTTGCCAAAGAGATGTCATTCTCATCTGCAATCTTTAAATAAGAAGTGCCCTTGGGAATGAAAATCACTTTGGTCTCATTGATCTTAAACAGTCCGGAGGGATATTGAACGGATGGCACGGATTCAATGCTTACCGCAGGTATTGTCTGGCGCTCCTGCTTATTGACCGTATTATTGACCAATGATACATTGTTATTATCCGTCTTCCGATTCAGGGCAATCAGCGTATAGTCCTCCAGGTTATAATCCCTGATCAGTTTAATCAGTATCTGTGGATACCGTGGATTGGTGGCATACCCTGCCTTTTTCAATCCATAGGCCCAGGCCTCATAATCTGTAGGATCCAACTTGAAAAGAAAAGCATAATGCGATCTTGTCCTTAAAAAATCTGAATGGTCCTTATAGGAATCAAGGGGATCATCATATTTTCTAAAACATTCGCCACGGGCGTCATCATCATGGCTTACACTTGGGCCCGACCATTCGGCTTTGCATTTAATTCCAAAATGATTATTTGACTTCCTAACCAGGTCGCTCTGGCCTGCGCTGGTTTCATGAATACCCTGGGCCAGGGTAATAGCAGCAGGCACACCTGTACGATTCATTTCTTCAATGGCAATATCCTTATAAGTATCTATATACTTTTGAATAACATCGGAAGACTGGGCAAACAGGATGCTGCCAGAGAAAAGGAAGAAAATAAAAATGGAAAGCTTTTTCATTGGATTTCTTTGGTTTCCTTACAATACTAAAATCAATACTGTTTTAGCTATATCTTGCTTGTCACAAGGATAATGTAATCAGTGCAATTTCCTTATCAGGTACAATCCATCACGAAGCGGCAACATCATTCTTTCCACGTCATCCCTTCCTGCCACATAATCATTAAAAGCCTGAATAGCTTTGGCATTCTTACCCTTTACAGGTTCTTCTAAAACCTGCCCGTGAAAGAGCACATTATCCGCTAAAATAAAGCCGTTTGGCTTTAGTTTGGGCAAAACCAGGTTAAAATAGTTGATATAATTTTCCTTATCGGCATCAATAAAAACCAAATCCCACGATTCATCTATTTCACCGATTAGTTCTAACGCATCACCGATATGTAAAATTATTTGATCCTTAAAAAAAGATCGGCCAAAATAGCTCCTGGCAGTCGTTGCATCCTCTTCTCTCAGCTCCAGGGTATGCAATAAACCATCTTTTCGAAGTCCTTTGGCAAGGCAAAGCGCACTATAGCCTGTAAAGGTTCCTATCTCCAAAATGCGCCGGGGCTTTATCATATGGCTTACCATTTCCAGGAACTTACCCTGTATATGGCCACTAAGCATGTGCGATTTCTGATGGCTCTTATAAGTAAATGCTGCGATCTCTTTTAATAGATCATCTTCAGCTGAGGTATAATTCTCTGCATAGCTTTGAACCAATGGATTAATAAGCTCCATGCTCAAGAATGGTTTTAACTTCTCTTGAAACAGGTTGAGGTTTTGAAATTAAATATAATCCCAGGTAGGTCAGTATCCCGTTATAGATCAATAGTTCAGTTCCTATTTTAAAGTTACCAAATATTGATTGGGATAAAGACTTCACACCATCCACCCAGGCTCCTTCAATATTCACCTGCTTCTGCCACCATCCAATATTGTTTACAAAATCAATCCCCAGGATCAGGAGGGGTGCCAGCAGGCACACATATAAAGCCAACCTGTCATTCACCTTTCTGTTGGTAAGGATACCAAAAGCAAATAGACCCAGCAATGGCCCATAAGTGAAGCCAGCAACTTTGAGAATGATATCGATAATGGACTTACTGTCCATCAATTTAAAGCCCATTACGATTAAGAAAAATATGGCGGCAAAAGTGATGTGAACTGTAAGCCTTGTTCTTTTCTTTTGCTTTTCAGAAAGGTCATCCCGTCTTTTTAGGCCTAATATATCTATGCAAAAAGAAGAGGTAAGTGCTGTAAGCGCTCCATCTGCACTTGGAAACAAGGCAGATATCAACCCAATAATAAAAATGATAGAAATCGCTGCCGGCATATATCCTTTCAAAGCAATTGTCGGGAACAGATCATCTCCAGGCACTACCACATTATTAGCTTTCCCATAAAGGAATAATACGCCCCCCAATAAAAGAAATAAGAAATTTACGACCACCATGATGACACTGAAGGTGATCATGTTCTTTTGAGAGTCTTTTAAGGTCTTCACACTGATGTTCTTCTGCATCATCTCCTGGTCAAGCCCTGTCATTCCAATGGTTATGAACATGCCTCCCAGTATGCTTTTCAGGAAAAAGCCTGAAGAGTTGGTATCGAAGTTGAAGATCTTTGTCAGGTCTGCCTTACCCAATTCCGCTAATGTAGAACCCACAGAATGGTTCATGTTGCTCATAATGTAGATCATACAAACCACCAGGCCTAAAAGCATGAAGGTGGTTTGCAAAGTATCAGTATAAACTATGGTCTTAACCCCTCCTTCAAAAGTATACAGCAAGATCATTAAAAGTATGATGAAGGTGGTAAGCCCAAAGCTGATGCCCAGGTCCTTCAGTATAAAGATCTGTAGCACATTGATCACCAGGTATAGCCTGGCCGTGGCTCCCAGTGTCCTGGAAATGATAAAGAAAAGCGCACCTGTTTTATAGGAAGTGATCCCAAAACGATGCTCCAGGTAATTATATATAGATGTCAGGTTGAGGCGATAATAAAGAGGCAATAACACAAAGGCAATCACAAAATAGCCCAGTAAGTAACCTATCACCACCTGGCCATAGGAAAAGGCCGCAGATCCAACTGTTCCTGGTACTGATACAAACGTGACCCCGCTCAGTGATGTACCTATCATTCCAAAAGCCACCAGCATCCAGTTGGAATTTTTATTACCAATGAAAAATGATTCATTGTTCGAATTGCGGGAGGTGAAATAGGCAACTACTAACAGGATGACAAAATAGGCCACGACAAAGGATAACAGTACAGCAGAATTCATGCTTTATCTTTTTATGAACAGGTGCAAGATTACGATTGTAATTTTTGAAGATAGAAAAATTTGTATTCCTTTTGCCTCCAAACACAATGCAATGAGCAAGATTAACAAAGTGGCTATCTTCTGCGGATCAAAAATAGGGAACAACAAATTGTACGTGGAGCATGCCCGTATGATGGCAGAAATACTGGCTGAGAGAAAACTGGAATTGATATACGGCGGGGGCAAGAATGGTATCATGGGTGTTGTGGCAGATACCGTAATGGCGCAGGGTGGTATTGTTCGCGGTGTCATACCGCAGGTGCTTGTGGGCTGGGAACATCAGCATGACAACATCAGTGAATTGATGGTAGTAGAGGATATGCACATACGAAAAAGAAAACTATATGAGCTTTGCGATGCAGCTATTATCCTACCCGGTGGCTTTGGCACACTAGACGAATTATTTGAAATAGTTACCTGGAACCAGCTTTCCATTCATGATAAAAAGATCTTCATTCTAAACACCGCTGGTTTTTATAATCCCTTATTAAATCATATGCATCACCTTGAAAAGGAGGGCTTTTTATACGGGGGCGTTGATACTATGATGACCATAATGAATGAGCCTGCAGACTTTTTGCAGCACCTGGATTAATGTAATCCAATATTATAACCAAAGGTGTAAAAGGGCCTGGCCCCATAAGGCGAGTTCTTATCCTGCAATACATCATAAAATACTGAAGCTATAAAAGCTCCTCTGCCTGAAGGGAACACGGCTCCACCTCCCAGCAATAAGCTGGGAACGATCACAGCATCCATCTTATACTCCTGCAGTGTGGGGCTATAATAGGTCTGTTTGCCAAACACATAGTTAGCCTCGGGCTGCACCTGTATCATAATTTGCTGAATGGGATATACACGTCCAAAGATATTCAGGCCGGCCACTCCCTGGGAGGTTTTCCAATAGGGATTGCCGTTAGAGAACCTTTCTTTGGTGCTCACATATTGTGCATTGATACCCACACCGGCAGCAAAATAATCAGTAAAACGGTAGCCCACCTGTGGTGAGATATTGATCAATGTGTAGGTGCCAAGAGATAGCCCAAAATTACCACCCACAAAAAGCTTTTCTTTTTGAAAACCCTTCTTACCCGTATCAGCCTCAGTATCCTGCGAAAGAACTACCTGGGAAATAGAGATCAGGAACAACAAGACACTTAGTTTTTTCATTAACTGAGTTTTATAAGCCATAAGGGTAAATACCTGTTACTGTATTGTATATTAAGACATTACCAGATCACTTCCTGCTGCATTCCTGTCAGGCATCGAAAATTTTTCCGGCATTCAGAATATTGTTGGGGTCAAATACCTTTTTGATCTGCTTCATGATCTGCATTTGCATTTCATCAAACACGATAGGCAAATATTCTTTCTGCACCAGGCCCACTCCATGCTCCCCGCTAATAGTTCCTCCCAGTTCCTTGACCAGCAAAAATATTTCCCTGATCCCTGTTTTTAATGATCCCTTCCATTGCTCTTCACTCAACTCACCCCTGATAATATTCACGTGTAAATTGCCATCACCTGCATGACCGTAACACACAGAATGGAACCCATACTTCTTGCCTATTTCCTTTACACCTTTCAATAATGCCGGAAGCTCTGCCCTGGGAACAACAGTATCTTCTTCTTTATAGATGGAATGCGACTTCACAGCCTCTCCTACCCGGCGACGCAGCTTCCAAAGTTCAGCCTTCTGTTGCGCATCTTCTGCAAATAATATCTCTCCGCAGTCAAAACCCATTACTATTTCTGAAATGCCTTCCATTTCCTTCATTAACACCTCCACATCGTTGCCATCTACCTCTATTAGTAAATGAGCTTCTATCCCATCCTCTATCTGCACAATGCTGTTATCAACAAAACGCATCACCCAATCAAGGGCATCCCTTTCCATAAATTCCATGGCGCTGGGTGTGTACCCTGCGGTAAATATGGAGCTAACTGCCGCACATGCATTTTCTGCATTTTTAAAAGGCACCAGCATCAGCAGATCATATTTAGGCAGTGGGATCAGCTTTAATACAGCTTTGGTTACTATTCCCAATGTTCCTTCACTGCCCACCATCAGCTGCGTCAGGTTGTATCCCGTGGCATTCTTCAGTACATTGGCGCCTGTCCACATAATCTCGCCTGTGGGCAACACCACCTCCAGGTTCAGCACATAATCTTTGACCACGCCATACTTTACGGCCTTAGGACCTCCACTGTTCTCGGCTATGTTACCACCAATCATGCAGGAGCCCCTGCTGCTTGGGTCAGGAGGATAAAATAATCCTCTCTCCTTCACGGCATCCTGCAGCACTTCTGTGATCACTCCTGGCTCGGTGGTCACCTGCAGGTTGCGTTCGTCTATGGAAATGATCTTGTTTAATC